>CAZJRA010000119.1:0-5454 GCA_964548335.1 uncultured Flavobacteriaceae bacterium
CCTCCAACAATTAAACAAGCAATTGAGCGTAAGTTAAAGCAAGAGCAAGAGTCTCTAGAATATGAGTTTAGACTCGTAACAGCTGCAAAAGATGCAGAAAAAGTACGTATCGAAGCACAAGGTAAGGCAGATGCAAACAGAATATTAAGTGCTTCTTTAACAGATAAAATATTACAAGATAAAGGAATTGATGTAACAATCCAGTTAGCAGAATCTCCTAACTCTAAGGTTGTAGTTGTAGGGTCTGCAAAAGATGGACTTCCTTTAATATTAGGGAATAACTAAATAACCTAACTATTCATTAATTAAAACCACCTTTTAAGGTGGTTTTTTTGTTTTGAATACAAACCATTGTCACTACTGCATTTTAGTCATACTACTCACTAATAAAAAGTAGTAGTCTACTTGTTTTAAATAGCTAATTGTTGCTATATTTGCAACAGTTATGCAGAACATACACTTACATATTCATCACTTTATACTAGCTGCTCAAGCGAGGTAAAAAATGGTATGTAATTACATCATATTAAACCCGTTTGAGTTATTCAAACGGTTTTTTTGTTTATATAAGTATTACTTTATAATAAGAAAATGACATCTAACATTAGAATTGCTATTCAAAAATCAGGACGCCTTAATCAGGAATCTCTTCAGTTATTAAAAGATTGTGGAGTTTCTATAGATAATGGTAAAGACCAACTTAAGTCTACAGCTCGTAATTTCCCACTAGAAGTGTTTTATTTACGTAATGGAGATATTCCACAATACTTAAGAGATGGTGTGATAGATATAGCTATCGTAGGCGAAAATACGCTTATAGAGAAAGGAACAGATTTAGAAATTGTTGAACGATTAGGCTTTTCTAAGTGTAAAGTATCACTTGCGATTCCTAAAAATGAGGAGTATAGTGGATTGAGCTATTTTAGCGGAAAGCGTATCGCTACAAGTTACCCTAATACGGTTACAAACTACTTAGAAGAAAAAGGAATAAAGTCAGACTTACATATTATTAACGGTTCTGTAGAGATTGCGCCTAATATAGGACTTGCAGATGGTATTTGTGATATTGTTTCTAGTGGGAGTACCCTTTTTAAGAATAATCTTAAAGAAGTAGAAGTAATGCTTACTTCAGAAGCTGTCTTGACAGTATCCCCTTCAATATCTGCAGAGAGAAAAGCTATTTTAGATAAATTACAATCTAGAATACAGAGTGTTATTAAAGGAAGGCGCAACAAATATGTCTTGATGAATGTTCCTAACGCTAAACTAGATGAAGTAATAGCTGTACTACCAGGAATGCGTAGCCCAACCGTACTGCCATTAGCAGAAGAAGGGTGGTCTAGTGTACACTCTGTAATAGATAAAAACAGTTTTTGGGAAGTGATAGAGCAATTAAAAGCTGTGGGAGCAGAGGGTATTCTTGTGTGTCCAATAGAAAAAATGGTACTCTAATGAATAAGATATACAATCCAGCTCCAGCTACTTGGAAAACACTTTTAAAACGCCCTACGCAGACTCTAGAAGATATAGAAGAGACGGTAAAAACAGTTTTTAAAGATGTTCAAGAAAATGGAGAAGTAGCCATTGCTAAGTATACAGAAAGATTTGACGGTGTTGTTTTAGACAACTTATATGTTTCTAATAAAGAGATAGAAGAGGCTGTAAAAGCGATTCCTCAAGAGTTAAAAACGTCAATACAACTCGCAAAAGATAATATTTATGCTTTTCATCGTGCGCAAAAAACCAATCGCATTACTGTTACGACAACAGAGGGTGTAGATTGTTGGCAAGAAAAGCGCCCTATCCAAAAAGTGGGATTGTATATACCAGGGGGAACAGCACCTTTGTTTTCAACGGTTTTAATGCTTGCTATTCCTGCAACTATAGCAGGAAGTAAAGAAATTGTACTATGTACGCCACCTGCAAAAGATGGAAGCGTACATCCTGCTATTTTGTATGCTGCTCACTTATGTGGTGTAACAAAAATTATTAAAGTAGGAGGGATACAGGCAATTGCGGCAATGACTTTTGGTACAAAAAACATCCCACAAGTATATAAGATATTTGGACCAGGGAATCAATTTGTAACAGTGGCAAAACAACTATCGACTAACTATGGTGTGGCTATAGATATGCCTGCAGGGCCGTCAGAACTACTTGTGGTGGCAGATGATACTGCCGATGCTAGTTTTATCGCTGCAGATCTTCTAAGCCAAGCAGAACACGGTGTGGATAGTCAAGTGCTATTAGTAACAACGTCTAAGAAGCTTATAGATGCTGTAGAGCAAGAAATTGAAGTGCAGTTGAGTATGCTTTCGCGAAAGCAAATTGCAACAAAAGCTATTGAAAATAGTAAACTCATTTATGTAGAGAATGACGAGACAGCCCTTGCCTTAATAGATGATTATGGACCAGAGCACTTTATTGTATGTGTAGCTAATGAAGATTTTTATGTAGATGGAATCGGGAATGCGGGTTCTGTATTTATAGGAAACTATACACCCGAAAGCGCAGGAGATTATGCCTCAGGGACTAATCACACATTACCTACTAACGGATATGCAAAGCAGTATAGTGGTGTAAACCTAGATAGTTTTATGAAGAGTATTACTTTTCAGAAAATATCCACACAAGGAATACAGACTATAGGCCCTGCTATAGAAGTGATGGCAGCAGCAGAGGGATTAGAT
Organism: uncultured Flavobacteriaceae bacterium; assembly: GCA_964548335.1. Taxonomy (GTDB): domain Bacteria; phylum Bacteroidota; class Bacteroidia; order Flavobacteriales; family Flavobacteriaceae; genus Dokdonia. Next base: position 2,691 of record CAZJRA010000119.1, read on the forward strand.
GCTCATAAAAATGCAGTAAGCTTACGTCTCAATCAATTAAAAAAATAAACTTTTAACGGCTCTCTCATATACAAATTGAGAGCTCTAGGATGAAAATACAGTATGAGCATTTTTGATTTAAATAAATTAATTAGACCTAATGTAGCGGCTATGAAGCCCTATAGCTCAGCGCGTGATGAATTTAAAGAGATAGATGCGCAAATGGTTTTTTTAGATGCTAATGAAAATCCATTTCAAAACGGTGTGAATCGATATCCAGATCCACAGCAAAGAGATGTGAAGGAATTATTAGCAAAGCAACGTATGCGGCCTATGGATACTATTTTGTTAGGCAATGGGAGTGATGAGATTTTAGACCTTTTGTTTCGTGCTTTTTGTATTCCGGGACAAGATAATATCATTAGTTTACCGCCTACTTACGGTATGTATAAGGTGTTAAGCGCTACAAATGATGTAGATAATAGAGAAGTCGTCCTTTTAGATACTTTTCAACCAGATGTACCTAAAATACTAGAGACTGTAGATGAGTACACAAAAATGATTTTTATTTGCTCTCCTAATAACCCTACAGGTAACTTAATAAGTACAGCAGCTATTATAGAGCTCTTAGAGCAATTTAAAGGTTTAGTGGTGATAGATGAAGCGTATATAGACTTTGCAGCAGCAGAAAGTTGGAGTTTACAGTTAGGCAATTATCCTAATCTAGTGGTTACTCAAACACTATCTAAAGCTTATGGTATGGCGGGAGTGCGTTTAGGGATTGTTTTAGCATCTAATGATATAATAGCAGTGCTTAACAAAATTAAGCCTCCGTATAATGTAAATTCACTTACGCAAGAGCGCGCATACACGCGTTTGTTAGACGAAGCAACGATTCAAAAAGAGGTAGATGATATTATACAAAGCAAGATTGAGCTCTCTAAAGCGTTAAAAGAAATAGTCTTTGTAGACACGATATACCCATCAGATGCTAACTTTATTTTATGTAAAGTAGATGATGCAATGAGACGTTATAACGAGCTTATATCCAAAGGGATAGTAATAAGAAATAGAAGCTCACAAGTACTGTGTGAAAACACTTTACGTTTTACAGTAGGTACGAGTCAGGAGAACAGATTATTAATAGATACTCTAAGAGAGATTGCACAATGAAAAAGAAAGTCCTTTTTATAGACCGTGACGGAACCATTATCAAAGAAACGGTAGATGAACAAATAGATGCGTTTGAAAAAATGATATTTTACCCTAAAGCATTTACGTGGTTAGGTAAAATCGCACAAGAGCTAGATTATGAGTTGGTAATGATTACCAATCAAGATGGTTTAGGAACCGATGTTTTTCCAGAAGACACCTTTTGGCCTGTGCATAACTTCATTATGAAATCTTTTGAAAATGAGGGAGTTGTTTTTGACAAAGTGTTTTTAGATAGAACGTTTCCGCACGAAAATAAAGATACCAGAAAACCAGGTACAGGACTGCTTACAGAGTATTTTTCTAATGATTATGATTTAGAAAATTCCTTTGTAATAGGAGACCGCCTTACAGATATGCAACTCGCTACAAACCTAGGTGCAAAAGGCATTTTTATAAATGACAATACACAATTAGGAACAGGGGAAATTACAATTTCTGAAGACGAGCTCAATAAAGATATTGCCATAGAGACTAACGATTGGCAGAAGATTTACGAGTTTTTAAAGTTAGAAAACAGAGTAGCTACGCTTACGCGAAAAACCAATGAGACCGATATAAACATAATCCTTAACCTAGATGGTACGGGTAAAGCTACTATAGATACGGGTATTGCCTTTTTTGACCATATGCTAGACCAGATTGCGCGTCACGGCCAGATGGACTTAGATATTAGTGTAAAAGGCGATTTAGAAGTAGATGAGCACCATACTATAGAAGATACTGCTATTGCCTTAGGAGAAGTCTTTGCACAAGCCTTAGGAAATAAACTAGGTATAGAGCGTTATGGTTTTTGTTTACCTATGGATGACTGCTTAGCTCAGGTTGCTATAGATTTTGGAGGACGTAATTGGTTAGTTTGGGAAGCAGATTTCTCAAGAGAAATGATAGGGAAGATGCCTACAGAGATGTTTTACCACTTCTTTAAGAGCTTTACAGACGGCGCTAAGGCAAATCTTAACATCAAAGCAGAAGGTGCAAATGAACATCACAAGATAGAAGCCATTTTTAAAGCTTTCGCGAAAGCAATAAAGGTTGCCGTAAAGAGGGATGCCGATAAGATGATTCTTCCATCTACTAAAGGAATGCTATAATGAAAATCACAATTATAGACTATGGTGCGGGTAATATCCAAAGCATAAAATTTGCAATAGAACGCTTGGGTTATAAGGCTGTTTTAAGCAATGATAGCAATGAGATACGCAATGCAGATAAAGTTATTTTTCCGGGAGTAGGTGAGGCGAGTAGTGCAATGCAAAAACTAAGAGAGAGTGGTTTAGACACTCTTATTCCTACGCTTACACAGCCTGTTATGGGTATTTGTTTAGGAATGCAATTAATGTGTAACTTCTCAGAAGAAGGAAGTACACAAGGCCTTGGTATTTTTGATGTAGATGTAATTCGGTTTAATGATAGTCGTAAAGTACCTCAAATACAGTGGAACACGATTAACAACCTGAGCTCACCCTTATTTAAAGATGTTACCGAAGAGTCGTTTATCTATATGGTGCATAGTTATTATGCGCCTAGCACATTACAAACCATAGCAACTACTACCTATGGAGTTGATTAT
>CAZJRA010000120.1:0-5444 GCA_964548335.1 uncultured Flavobacteriaceae bacterium
ATCACACACCTACCAACAATGTCTCAGGCAGGCACGCAGACTCTTTTTGAACCCCTACTTCACGTTCAAAAATAGCTTGGTAGTCCATCACATTCTGAATACCATCTAACGAGCATAAAAATGCAATCACAGCAGAGAGCCCTATAAAAAGCAAGTCTTTATCCTTAGGGTTATCAGGCCTAGCAGAACCAGGCTTAAGCGGTAATTGATAACCGCAGGCTTTAAGAAATGTAATCTCTATTGTAAGTAACTCTAATGGAGTATAACCTGCAAAACGTTTTCCGAAGTTTTGATTTACTAGCCCCACATAGTTTAATTTTCCTGACCCGTGACGGTCTGTAAGATGCTGCCAGCTATCTACATTATTCAATATATTTCCCACAGCACACCTATGGCAATACTCAGGGTGTAGCGTGTCATTATTAAAGGCAGCGTACAGCTTATTTATAGCATTTTCAAAACGAGCAGTCGTCTTCATAATCTTACGTTTAAGGATCTTAAAGATACTAAAAATTGATTGTAATTCTTCCTACGAAGCACTCAACGAAGTAAAGTATTCATAAAAATAAGGAATAGTTTCAATCCCTTTTAAATAGTTCCAAATACCAAAATGTTCATTAGGTGAGTGTATTGCATCACTATCTAAACCAAAGCCCATTAAAATAGTTTTACTCTTTAGTTCTTTCTCAAACAAGGCAACAATAGGAATACTCCCTCCACTACGCTGTGGAATAGGTGTTTTTCCAAAAGTGTGTTCATATGCTTTTTCGGCAGCTTGATACCCTATGCTATCTATAGGAGTTACATAGCCTTGGCCTCCGTGATGGGGCGTTACTTTTACCGTTACTCCTGCAGGAGCAATACTTTCAAAATGAGTTTTAAAAAGGTCGGTGATTTCTTCCCAATCTTGATTAGGTACAAGTCGCATAGATATTTTTGCGTATGCCTTACTTGCTATTACTGTTTTTGCACCTTCTCCTATATACCCTCCCCAAATGCCATTTACATCTAATGTAGGTCTAATAGATGTGCGTTCATTAGTAGTGTAGCCTTTTTCTCCATACGCTGCATCTATATCAAGTGCTTTTTTATAGTCATCAAGAGAGAAAGGTGCTTCTCCCATCTTATCTCTTTCGGCTTGAGTAAGCTCTTCTACCTTATCATAAAAACCTTTTACGGTAATGTGATTATTCTCGTCGTGTAAAGAAGCTATCATTTTAGACAGGATATTAATAGGATTTGCTACAGCTCCTCCATACAAGCCTGAATGTAAATCACGATTAGGACCTGTGACTTCTACTTCTACATAACTCAACCCTCGTAAACCTGTTGTAATACTCGGAATATCATTTGCAATCATTCCTGTATCTGAAATAAGTATTACATCGTTTGTAAGTTTCTCATGATTGCGCTCTACAAACCAAGCGAGATTAGCACTTCCTACCTCTTCTTCTCCCTCCATCATAAACTTGACATTGCACGGTAGCTTATCGTTTTGGGTCATATACTCTAATGCTTTTACGTGCATATACATTTGTCCTTTATCATCACAAGCACCACGCGCAAAGATGGCTCCTTCTGGATGGATAGCTGTTTTTTTAATAACAGGCTCATAAGGAGGCGAATCCCATAACTCTAAAGGGTCTGCTGGTTGTACATCATAATGTCCATATACTAAAACGGTAGGTAATTGAGGGTCTATTATTTTATGTCCATAAACAATAGGATAGCCTGGAGTCTCACAAAGCTCTACAACATCACAACCTGCATCTGTTAAACTTTGAGCAACAGCAGCCGCGGTTTGCTTTGTTTCTTTTGCAAAAGCACTATCTGCACTTACGCTAGGTATTTTTAAAAGTTCGATCAATTCGTTCACAAATCGATCTTTGTTAGAGGCTATATATTCTTGTATAGTTTGCATAAAATGATGTTTGACCCAAAAATACGATTTAGAGATTAATTATTTTTAAAAGAAAATAGTTTTCAGAATTAAAAATATATCTATATTTGCACCCTTGTTACCAAACAAAGCAGGCGGCTGTGATGGAATTGGTAGACATGCCAGACTTAGGATCTGGTGCCGCAAGGCGTGGGGGTTCGACTCCCTTCAGCCGCACTTGTAAAAAGAAACCCTTGTTCATCAAGGGTTTTTTTATTTTAACACCTTTATTTTGATGTGATTACAATGGGTTTAGAATGAAACTACGTTTTTATAAAACAAAAAAAGCTTTTCATCTAAACACAAGCTAACACCCAATAAATTGTATGAAATAGAGAATTAGACTAGTTTTAAGACACTAACTCTTTTACCTTATCATACACCATATGAGCTTCCCAGCCTCTATACAGTAAGTAGTCAGCTAGTTTTTTACGCTTTCTATAGATGTTCTTTTCTGAAGTAAGCTGCTGTAAACGCTTTCGCGAAAGCATATCAAAAACACCTTCATAATCTTCTTCTTCAAGCTCTTTTAAAGCTTGATCTATATTATACTTCCCTATTTGACGTTGTTTTAACTCTCTAATAATACGCCCTCTCCCCCATTTCTTATTTCTAAATTTTCCGCGTGCAAAAGCTCTTGCAAATCGTTCTTCATTAAGGAAATTGTGATGTATTAAATGAGCTATAATCTCATCTATAGCTGCTGGAATCATACGCATGTCTTTAAGTTTTTTAGTAACTTCCTGATGACATCGTTCTTGGTATGCACAATAACGCTCTATAGCTCTTTTTGCTTCTTCTAGGGTATATGTTTTTGTAGTTTGTTGCACGATAGGCTAAAAATACGATTTTAAGCAAGTTTCCTTTGGCGAAAGTCCATAAAAAAACCCCATTCCTAAAAGGAACAGGGTTCTAGTCTAAACTTTAATTTGTTTCCCGTCTTTATCTGTAAAACGGTACTCTAGATACGTGTAAGCATCTCTGGGTATTACTTTTACCCATTTTTTATGTTCTAAAAACCATTTAGAACGTATTGATGGAAAGCCTTTTGTTAAATAGGCTGCGACAAAAGGGTGCACATGTAGTGTTACTTTTTTATCGCCATTCTTTAATAATCTTGTGAGTTGATTCTGTAATTTTTCTACTGTTACAATAGGAGCTTCTATTTCTCCTTTGCCTCCGTTAGGGTTTTCCTCACGGGTCTTAATATTCATAACAGGTCTCACTCGTTGCCTGGTTATTTGGATTAACCCAAATTTACTAGGCGGTAATATTTTGTGTTTAGCTCGATCGTGCTTCATCTCATCTTTGAGATGATTAAATAGTTTACGTCTGTTTTCGGCTTTATTCATATCGATAAAGTCTACAACAATAATACCTCCCATGTCACGCAAACTTAACTGGCGTGCCATTTCTGAGGCGGCGATCATATTTACTTCTAGCGCAGTATCTTCTTGACTATTTGCCTTATTAGATCTGTTACCACTATTTACATCTACTACATGTAGCGCTTCTGTATGTTCTATAACAAGATATGCTCCTTTACTCATAGATACAGTTTTACCAAAAGACGTCTTAATTTGTCTTTCTATACCGTACTTTTCAAAAACAGGAACACTGCCTTTATGTAGTTTTACAATATTCGCCTTTTTAGGAGCGATCTCACTTACGTATTCTTTAATCTGATGATAGAGCGTTTCATCATCAACCGTTATTCCAGTAAAGCTATCGTTAAAAATATCTCTTAAGATAGACGATGCTCTGTTCATCTCGCCGAGAACTTTACTAGGGTGATGTGCTCCCTTAATTTTTTCACTCATGGTAGTCCATTTGTCTACCAAATTTTGTAAATCCTTATCTAGTTCTGCTACTTTAACTCCTTGAGCTACAGTACGCACAATAACACCAAACCCTTTAGGTCTAATGCTTTTAACTAATCGTTTAAGTCGTGACTTCTCTTCATTACTCTCTATTTTTTGAGAGATAGATATTCGATCAGAAAAAGGAACCAATACAATATAGCGTCCAGCTATGGACAACTCACTGCTTATTCTTGGTCCTTTTGTAGATATAGGCTCTTTTGCAATTTGCACTAATATGCTTTGCTTAGATTTTAAAACATCGGCAATTTTACCGTGCTTATCTATATCTTTCTCAAAACGAAAGTTCTTTAAGGAATAGTCTTTTAATTTACCTGTGCTTACACTTTTAATAAAACTAAGAAGCGTAGGGAGTTTAGGCCCTAAATCATGATAATGTAAAAAACCATCTTTCTCATATCCTACATTTACAAATGCAGCATTTAATCCAGGAATAGTTTTTCTAATGTTTGCGATATAAATATCGCCTACATTAAATTTATTAGCATCGTCTTCTTTATGTAATTCTATAAGTTTTCCATCTTTTAATAAGGCAAAATCAACTGCTGAGGAACTAGATCTTATAATTAATTCTTTATTCACTCTTCTAGTTTTTTTATCCATCATGCCTAAGCATGACAAATGGATTTATATTTATACAATTATTTATCACAGGTGTGAGTTGTATACGCATGTATACTGTGTGCAATAAATCCAGTGCGATAGCCCTCTAACCCAAGGTGTAGGTTGTGGTACTATTGCGATGTCAAAGAACGATAAAAGAAAAAGTAGTCTTTAGACTACTTTTTCTTTTTGTGACGATTTGCTCTACGTCTTTTCTTACGCTTGTGCGTAGCTACCTTATGTCTTTTTCTTTTCTTACCACTTGGCATAAAATACTTCTTTTAGTGTTATTTAAAATTATACTGCTACGTTCGTTTTAACGCCTTCTACAAAAACTTTTGCAGGCTTGAACGCTGGTATGTTGTGTGCAGGAATCTTGATAGTCGTATTTTTAGAAATATTTCTACCTGTTTTCTCTGCTCTTGTTTTGATAATAAAACTTCCAAATCCTCTTAGATAAACATTATCTCCTCCTTCAAGTGACACTTTTACTTCTTCCATAAAAGACTCAATAGTTGCCTGTACATCGTTCTTCTCCATTCCTAGTTTCTCAGAAACTTTTGCTACAATATCAGCTTTAGTCATTATTTTAATTTTGGGGGTTAAAAATTCAAGAGTGCAAATATAAGAATTTAAAAGTTCAATCAAATTAGTTAGGATAAAACTGTACTGTACAGTGGCAGTTTAGTAAAACTCCACATTTTTCAGATTAAAAGATCTCTATCAGTTGATCAAAACAGGCATTATGGAAGAGAACACTGATAAATGCCCATTATTTTAGTGCTATATTTTTGTTATCTTATGTCACAAGTGGGACTATAGTCGAGTCAAGTCTTTAGCTTTTCAACTGCCTCTTAGTGGGCACACCTCTTTTTGCAATAGTCTTCAATTCTTATTTTTCTTCTTCCACAAACCTATTTGAAAAATCTTTTTTACTATTAAAATTGTACATAATAACATTTAAATAATATTTATTTTTATATTTAATGTTTTATATGTGGCAAGAATGGGCTGACGCGTTA
>CAZJRA010000121.1:0-5396 GCA_964548335.1 uncultured Flavobacteriaceae bacterium
GCTATAGATTTTGTTTGTAACTATTAAATTAGAATAGTGCAAGTTTCTTATATTTCCATCTTTATAGGCAATTGTATGTTTCCGTTTATTAAGTTTTTTAGGTACAATTCCAAAGGTAATAGCAACTAATGTCGCTACAGATACATAATGTTGTTTTCCTTTGAGATCTGTTAAGCTTGCAAATCCCCCTAAAGGTTTGCCATTTTTTACTCTAAAATGAATCTTATTTTCACTTATAAATACTTTGCCTTTTGTTCTCCAAGACCTCTTACTATCGGAATCGGTTCTGTAAACTCTTCCAGACTCACTTATATGATATCTTTCAAAGCCTACAATCTTTCGACATTCTTCATTATTAATTATAATATGCTCCATACTAAACACAAAAGTATAAAATGTACTACAGTGGACGAATTATTTTAATAAATACTCCGCTCAAAGGTCTTAAAAGAGGTTTAAAAGCAATAATTCTCGATAAAAGACCACTACTATCAATCAAATAACTAAGGATTAATCGTTTATGAATTTTCCACAAGTTATTTCAAGAACTTACCTGTAATCGCTACTTTACTTCTATTTTCTATTATTTCTTTATAAAAGTTAGATTGACTTAGCCCTTCCCAATTCTAGAAATCATCTTAATTAAGCTATCAAGTTGTTCTATTTTAAATTTAGATTCTTCCGATACATAGGCTCCATATCACAATCTATTATTATAATCTAATAGTATGCAAAAAAATAAAAGGCTTATTACGGAAATACGTAATAAGCCTTTTAAGCAATCTAAACCTTCTTAATATAACTATTTAGTTAGCCACTTCACTCATAAATTTAATACGATACAAACGTAATTCTTCATCATCATAATCACCATCAAATTCATCTAAAGCAGCTTCTATACTATCTGTCTCTGCCTCCATAAAATACTCATGAAGCTCTTCCTGCTGCTCTTCGTCCAATAAATCATCTATCCAGTAGTTTATATTGAGCTTTGTTCCACTAAAAACAATAGCCTCCATCTCCTTAATAAAGTCAGGCATATCCTTCCCTTTTGCAGCCGCAATATCATCTAACGGAAGCTTACGGTCTACATTTTGGATAATATATAGTTTTAACGCACTATTAGCCCCCGTACTCTTTACGATAAGGTCGTCAGGACGGGTAATCTCATTTTCTTTTACGTAACTAGCTATAAGACTTACAAAATCTGCCCCATACTTCTTAGCCTTTCCTTCACCTACACCGTACACATTAGCAAGCTCCTCTACCGTTACAGGATACTTAATAGACATATCGTCTAAAGATGGATCTTGAAAAACAACAAAAGGTGGCACATCACGCTTTTTAGCTACTTTCTTCCTTAAATCTTTAAGGATACTCACCAATGTTTTATCTGCTCCTGCACCTGTTCGGGCTGTAACAATTTTATTATCGGTATTCTCATCAAAGGTATGGTCGTCTGCCATCATAAATGACTGTGGCGACTCTATAAAGTCTAAACCTAACTGTGGTAATTTTACCACTCCATAGGTCTCTATATCTTTACGTATAAAACCTGCTACTAGAGCTTGTCGTAACAAAGCGTGCCAGTAAGCGGCGTCTTTATTTTTTCCTATCCCAAAAAAGGGTTGTTCATGTGTTTTATGAGATGTAATAATAGCCTTCTCTACTCCCATCATCGTAAATACAATCTCCTTACTCTTATAAACCTGCTTTGTATCTCTAATTACAGAAAGTAACTTCTGCAACTCTGTTTTTGCCTCATGTTTTTTCTTAGGAAAACGCATATTATCATCTAGCATTCCTCCTTCTCCTGTCTCATTGTCAAATTCTTCTCCAAAGTAGTGTAGAATAAATTTTCTACGAGAAATACTCGTTTCACAATAAGCAACTACTTCTTGTAAAAGTGCGTGACCTACCTCCTGCTCTGCCACAGGCTTTCCACTCATAAATTTCTCTAACTTCTCTACATCCTTATAGGCATAAAAAGCAAGACAATGTCCTTCTCCTCCATCTCTCCCTGCTCTTCCTGTCTCTTGATAGTAACTCTCTATACTCTTAGGTATATCGTGATGAATAACAAAACGCACATCGGGTTTATCTATCCCCATCCCAAAAGCAATAGTAGCTACCACCACATCTACATCTTCCATAAGAAACATATCCTGATGCTTTGCTCTCTTCTTAGGGTCTAATCCTGCGTGATAAGGCACTGCTTTAAGACCATTTACTTGTAAAGTTTGAGCAAGCTCTTCTACTCGCTTACGCGACAGACAGTACACAATACCACTCTTGCCTTCGTTTTGTTTTATAAATCGAATAATATCACCATCTACCTGACCTGTTTTAGGGCGTATCTCATAATATAGATTAGGTCTATTAAAAGAAGCCTTAAAAGTATTTGCATTAGAAATGCCTAAGTTTTTAAGAATATCTTCTTGTACTTTAGGAGTCGCTGTAGCGGTAACCGCTATGATAGGAATCCCTTCTCCTATACGTTGTACGATACGACGTAGGTTTCTGTACTCAGGTCTAAAATCGTGACCCCACTCAGAAATACAGTGTGCTTCATCTATCGCAAGAAAAGAGATGGTTACTGAGCGTAAAAACTCTACATTCTCTTCTTTAGTTAACGACTCTGGTGCAACATATAAGAGTTTTGTAACTCCGTTAGTTATATCTTCTTTTACTTTTTTTACTTCACCTTTATTAAGAGAAGAGTTTAAAACATGGGCAATACCCTCTTCTTGTGAGATACCTCTTAAAGCGTCTACTTGGTTTTTCATTAACGCAATTAGAGGAGAAACGACTATGGCAGTCCCCTCTTTCATTAAAGCCGGTAATTGGTAACATAATGACTTCCCTCCTCCTGTTGGCATTATCACAAATGTGTGCATATCTTGCACGATGCTCGTAATTACCTGTTCTTGAAGTCCTTTGAATTTAGAAAATCCAAAATATTTTTTAAGAGACTTATGCAAGTCTAATTCTAGTATACTCATGAATCTTGATACATTTTTACATACCTTTGTATATCTAAATATAACAAATTTTCAACGTTCACAAACCTAATACCACAGCAAGTTTTGAACATTTTCAAACAAATACTCACTAGCGCTCAAAAAACCATACAAATAGAGCAAGAAGCTATTGCAAATCTTAATCAACTTATAGACGATGAGTTTGCGCAAGCAGTTGCTACTATTTACGAATCTAAAGGGCGTGTAGTTATCACAGGTATAGGTAAAAGTGCCATTATTGCACAAAAAATTGTAGCTACTTTAAATAGTACAGGAACCCCTGCTATATTTATGCACGCTGCAGATGCTATACATGGAGATTTAGGAACCATCCAAAAAGAAGACGTTGTTATATGTATCTCTAAAAGCGGAAACACTCCTGAAATAAAAGTGTTAGTCCCACTTATAAAGAAAACAAACAATACACTTATTGCTATTACCTCTAATAGAGATTCTTTTTTAGGTACAGAAGCTAATTATGTGATGCACGCTTTCGCGAAAGCTGAAGCTTGTCCAAACAATCTTGCACCTACAACAAGTACAACGGCTCAATTGGTTATGGGTGATGCCCTTGCAGTGGCTTTACTAGACCTCAGAGGCTTTACTGATAAAGACTTTGCAAAATATCACCCAGGGGGTGCTTTAGGGAAAAAACTATATCTAAGAGTAAGCGACCTTACCTCCCTTAACGAAGCGCCACAAGTGACCCCTACAGCTAGTCTTAAAGAAGTAATTGTTGAAATCACTGCCAAACGTCTAGGTGTTACAGCAGTTGTAGATAACAACACGATTATAGGTATTATCACCGATGGAGACCTAAGAAGAATGCTTGCCAAAAATAATACTCTAGATGGCCTTAGCGCATCAGATATTATGAGTCCGTCACCTAAAACAATTGCTAACGAAGCTATGGCGGTAGAGGCAAAATACATTTTAGAAGAAAATGGCATTAGCCAACTTCTAGCTGTAGAGAATAACAACTATAAAGGTGTAGTGCATATACATGACCTCATAAAAGAAGGTATTATATAATGACTGCTACAAAGGATAAAAACCCTCACGAAATGTCGTTTCTTGACCATCTTGAAGTTTTAAGATGGCATTTAATACGGTCTACCATTGCAATTGTACTCATTGCCATCGTTGCTTTTGTTTTTAGGCAATTCTTATTTGAAGTCATCATTTTTGGACCTACGTATCCCGACTTCATATCCTATGAAGTCTTATGTAATATCTCCAATGTTTTTGGGGTGGAAAAAGGATGTATCAAAGAAGGCGATTTAGACTTTATTGTACAGAGCAGAAAAGTTGCAGGGCAGTTTAATGCAGCTATTTGGACTTCTATCACAGCAGGATTAGTAGTTGGTTTCCCATATATACTCTATGAGTTTTGGAAGTTTATCTCTCCTGGGCTTTATGAGAATGAACGCAAAAACTCTCGCGGGTTTATTGTAATAGCTTCCTTTTTGTTCTTCACAGGGGCTTTGTTTGGTTATTTTGTAATTGCTCCACTGTCTGTAAACTTTTTGGCGACTTTTAAAATTGCAGATATGGTGCAAAACGAGTTTGATATAGATTCTTATATAGGACTCGTGAGAGCTTCTGTACTGGCTGCAGGTTTTATTTTTGAGCTTCCTATCGTTATGTACTTCCTTACTAAAATAGGTTTAGTGACTCCACAATTTTTAAGAACCTATAGAAAGTATGCACTCGTTATAGTACTTATACTCGCTGCAGTAATCACTCCTCCTGATATTAGCACACAAGTTATTGTTGCTGTGCCTATCCTTATATTATATGAGATAAGCATTTGGATAAGTCATTTTGTAGTAAAAAAGGAAGAAAAACGATTAAAGAAAGAAAATCACTAAAACCATATCGCTTACACTATTGCTAGAAACCTAAAATGCGGATAGCGTGAGTAAAATTAAACAACCAAATTATGAGTAACCCTATAGAAGAATTTAACGCGTACAGAGAGAAAATGAATAATATTATCCTAGAGGATAACAATAAAATCGTAAAACGCATTTTTAATCTTGATACCAATGCTTATACAGAAGGAGCTCTTGATGTAAAGACAAAAGAACTTTTAGGTCTTGTAGCTTCTGCTGTCCTACGTTGTGATGATTGTATTCAATACCATTTAGAAAATGCTCATAAAAATGGAGTGTCTACAGCCGAGATGATGGAAACTATGGGTATTGCAACTCTAGTAGGAGGAACAATTGTAATACCTCACTTACGAAGAGCGAGAGAATTTTGGCAACATCTAGAGCAAGCATAATTTGAAGACTAAGCAATTTTTATATTTTTTTTGTGACAAACACATTAATCTATGGAGTTGTAACATACGTCATTAATTATTTAAGTAAT
>CAZJRA010000122.1:0-5385 GCA_964548335.1 uncultured Flavobacteriaceae bacterium
CTATATTACAAGGGGCTAGATTGCGCAAACTAGCTTCTTTTGTTATCTACCTATCACTTGTCTTTTGCTTTCTTAGGATCAAGTAAAATGAGTTTTACTACTGTATCTGTATGCATGTGATAATTCAATTCACCTCGATTAAATCTCTTTTTACATCCCGTTCAAGACTATAAGTATTGTTTTCTACTGCTTTTGACCTTTTAAACTCTAAAGCTACAAAGTCACACTCATATATACTATGTGCGTATTTTAAATAAAAAAACCGCCTAAAGTATTTTAGGCGGTTTTTCTAATAATTAGATATTTAACAAATGTCTTATTTATTTAATAATAAGTTTTGTTGCTTCTGATACTGTTGCGTTAGATACTTCAAGTAAGTATACTCCAGTAGATAACCCCTGTGCATCTATATTTATAGTCCCTTCTAATAAGTTATTTTGAGTAAATACAACACGTCCGTTAAGATCTATAATTTGAACTTTACCTTCTCCAAGACTTGATTTCATATTTAAACTAACTTGACCGTTTGATGGGTTAGGGAAAACAGAAAAATTGTTTTCTGCTAATTGCTCCCCTTGAGTGCTCAGTACAGCAATAGCACAACTACTTGGGTCATTTGGATCAGAAAGAGGTGCTGGTAAGAAGCTTTCTACTTGATCTTTGCGGCTAAAAGGACTTCCTTGCTCTGCACCTACACCTAAACCTCTACCTGCAAATACTTCAAAAATATTACATCTCATTTCATCTCTATCTTCTTCTGGAATCATTGTATTTATTTCTACTGCCGCTAGGTATGCATCACGTCCATCTACAAATCCAGAATTACAAGGTTCCATTTTTAAAGCATCTATAGCTAATTGCAATGCAATATTGTTTCCACCTGTTCCATTATATAAATCAGCATCAAATCCGTACTCATCTATTAAAAACCAAGTTATATCCCATAGTACGGTAGTCCATACAGAACCGATTCCGTGTGGTACAGGTACATTATCATCATCATTAGTAATTCCATAAGTCAGCCCATTAATAGCAAACGATGTACTGTAAGGTTCAAGACGAATTCCTTGATCTCCTTGTCCAGAAGAATATACAGCAATCCCTCGAGGGTCTTCTGCTTCATCATCTTCTGTCATAGTAAGCATTAATGCAAAATAATCTGACCATGCTTCAGTTCTACTTTCATTAAAAAATTGGCAGTTTGAGTTAAAAGCACCTCCAATTAATCTAGCAGAAATCCCATGACCATACTCATGTATTACAATAATATTATCAAGAGCAGAATCTCTAGTAACGGCTGTTTGGTTTCCTATAGATGCTTCTATAGACTCTCCATTTTCGATTGCTTCTATAAGCGCCTCTCCATCTGATTGGCTAACCATAATACTTGGAATTGTTACTTCATTAGCTCCAATTCCTGGAGTCATAGTAAATGGTGGTCCAGCTATGTTATTTACTACAATTACAGCTATTGCACCTGCATTTTGTCCTGCTAGTACTTTTTCTGAAAACTGGCACAACCCTCTTCTCATTATGACAATGTTTCCAGCTATTTCAGCGCTGTTAAGTATAACATCACATGCGTCTGTAGTATCTGTAGATTCCCCTCCAGAATTATCATCTTCTACAAGAATTAGATTTGTCGTTATTGGTGTGTCACCTTCTCCTGGGATACTGCTTCCAAAACTTGCAGGAGGGCCTGTATAATTACCATCTAGATTACCTCCTGTAATTCTAAGTGTTTCAGTTGGAGTAGGTTGATTCCATAAAAACATTTGCATTCTTGAATCAGCCCCTTCTGGTCGTGTAAAAAAGGTAGCGTTATTTCTACCAGAACCATCTTGTGCATCTGCCACTACAGCATCACTTCCAAATCCTTCTCCACTGTAATTAGTTTCTTGAAAGTTACCACTCTCTTCATCAAAACCATAATGATACATCACATCATGAACTACATTATTTATATAGAATAGGTTTGTAGTAACAGCTTCAATCATATTTTCAGGCTCATTAACAAAATCATATTCAAAGTCAAAAATAAGATCTTCTCCACCATCAGGAGACATTCCAATTGTTTCATTGTTATCATCTGCAATATCATCTAATGCCCAAACGTTGTTCCCTCTAGTAATTGTGAATTCTGCTCCTTCAACACCATCTGTATCGTGCCATCCAAATGGAGAAGCATCTAAGTCTTGAGGGTCTGTCACTATTGTATTAGGCCCTTCAAGAGGATCTTGTAGCGGTAGTGCAAAAACATTGTATTGTTCTCCTGCTAATGCGGTATTAGATGTTTCTTCACTAAACCCAAATAAAGATTTTGATTTGTGATTAGTAGTATGATTTGCTGTTTTTTGAGAGTGATCACCAAATGAACACTTAAATATCCAATCATGCTGACTTAATATTTCTCCATTCTCAGCATCTACACGTACACTGTACAAGTTTTCTCCATTTTGCTTATGTATGCTTAAATCCCAAGCAAGCCTAAGTTCATTTTCTTCTGTACTGTGATATACTAGTTTTACAGGAACGTCATCTAAAGAAACGCCTCCTTTATCAAGAACAACTTCTTGAGAAGACTTAGTTTTTAAGGTAGTGAAACTGGCCTTTCCTGCACCTAAAAGTGATGCTGCTGATGTAGCTGCTTGTATTGGAGTTAATACAGGTGTATTGTTTCTAACTCTAGAAGCAATATTTACTTGTAGGTTATCTCCTGTATGAATAAGCTCTTCTCCTCGAAAAGCTGCAGAAATAACAGCGTTAAAAATCTCTACTCCATTATGTTTTTGAATCGCATATACATGTTCTACCCCACTTCTTCTATTAGTAGATTGATTGTAGATTGTCAACTCCTTTAAATCTTGTGTAGTCATACCTTCTGATGATCTCGATGACATAAGATTTAACTTAAGTAAGCTAGTATAATCTTGAGCAGTAAGACTTCCTGCGACAAGTAATAAAACCGCTAAAATGGGTGAATAATAGTTTTTCATTATATTTTTTTAATTCATAAAAACACATAAAAGTTGTTATAAAAAAAACAGCTTGCCTGTGTATCTACTTGTTATAGACGTTAAAATTACTAATAATATTTTAGGTTGTGGTTGTTAATCTGTTAAGATTTTAATCCTGTATGTTAAATCCTTTAATTTTTTGAAACAGCTGTAATGATTGACCATCTGTCATTAACGACACTTGATGACAGATGTATAATAACTCTTTATAGAGGCTCCCTGTTTCGTTAGTATACTCTCCCATCACTTTTAATATTAATTTGTCATAATGTGTAGGCTCATTTTGTATCATTTTACAACGTGCTTCTAGCAAGGTGTTTAGAACTTCGTAACCAGTTATTTCTTTTTCAATTACTTCCTGACTCTGGTATATATTTGAAATACTTATTTTTAAAATATCTTCAATCTGTGCTTTATATTTGGACTTGTCTAAAAGCGCTTTGGCAAAGGTTCCTTTTAAAATAGCCTCTTCATTTTCCATAAAAATACGTATCGCATCTTCTATAAGTGTTCCTATTGCAAGAGCACGCAAGTATCCAACACGAGATGCTTTAGTAGTTAGCTCGTAGTATTTTTTTGTATTAATACTAGGCACTAGTTTTATCATATACTCTAGGGCATATTCTTCTGATATTAAACCAAGATTAATCCCATCTTCAAAATCTATAATGGTATAGCAAATGTCATCTGCTGCTTCTACTAAGAATGTAAGCGGGTGACGGGCATAACTTATATCTTTTCCTTTTCTTGTTTGGATAAGCCCTAGTTCTTCTGCAACTTCTTGAAAGGCATTTATATCGCTTTGAAAAACGCCATATTTTTTATCTGCAATATGAGGAGTAGGCTTTACGGGGAGTGACTCTTTAGGGTATTTCATAAAAGCACCTAGGGTAGCATAAGAAAGTCGTAAGCCTCCTGATGCTCCTGGACGTGATTCTGTTAATACTTTAAAACCATTTGCGTTTCCTTCAAAAGAGCACAAATCTTCATACTCTTTTGCAGAAAGGTCACTTTTAAATCGTTTTCCCTTTCCATTTTTAAAATAGTCTCCTATCGCTTTTTCTCCACTATGACCAAAAGGAGGGTTCCCTATGTCGTGTGATAATGAAGCGGCAGCTACAATAGCTCCAAAATCATTAAAATGATGGCCATGAACTTCTAAAAGATGAGGGTATTTTTCGATAATTTGTTTTCCTACTTGCCTACCTAAAGACCTTCCTACGACCGAAACTTCAAGGCTATGTGTAAGACGAGTATGTACAAAATCTGTTTTAGAGAGCGGTATTACCTGTGTCTTGTCTTGTAAACTCCTAAACGCACTAGAAAAAATAATTCGATCATAATCTACTTCAAAACCTAAACGGGTTTCATCCTGTTCTTTGCGTAATCTTTTATTTGTATCTCCTTGTCTTTTAAGAGACAAGAGTTGCTCCCATTGCATCATAAGTATAGCTTGCTGTTTATTGTGAACGCAAGATAAGCCTTGTTACGCTTTCGCGAAAGCGGGATTATACAGAATCCTGTTTGTATGATTATTAAGAGAATAACGAAGTGACCTTCTTCTAAAATCTAAAACCTACAGTTATATACCATTCACTACGTTTTATCTCTGGGCTGTAAGAATATTTAAGCTCCAATGGCCCTAATAAGGATTCTATCCCATAACCTAGAGTGTATCCAGAAAAGTCTGGATAACTAAAGACCTCTTCTGACCCAAAAATATTATCTCCTGCATTTGCAAAATTAGCCCCTAAGGTGGCGTGATGACTTTTAAAAATCTTATAGTCAAACAAAAAGCTTCCTTTTAAATAGGTGTCTCCTGTAATACTAATAAAATCATATCCATAAAAAGAAACTAGGTTATTAATCTTTTTATTACCATAACCTCCTAAGAAAAAATCTAAAGTTCGCACATCAGACCCTCCTATTTTAAAACCTCCTTCAAGACCTGTTTGTAAGGTTACATTGGGAAATATTTTTTTTGCGTATAAGAAGTTTACATTAGTAATGGAGAATTCTGTGAAGTTATTATTAAAGTCAGATGAGTATAAATACAAATCAAAATTAGTATCAAAATAGATTCCAGAGGTAGGGTAATAAAGGTTGTCTAAAGTGTCATATTTTACCTGCCCATAAGCCCCATAAAAATTACTCTCATCAAAGATTAAGCCTAGCTGGGTTAGATCATCATCCTCAACCGTAAGAGTTTCTATATCTACAAACTTGTGTTGCAGCCCTAAGTCAAGAGAAAATTGTTTCTTAAAAAGGGTTTGTAAATACACTTGATTTGTAAATGTTCTATAATCTAGTCGTACACTGTTAATATTAGAAAAATCTAAAGAACTAGTTTCTTCTACAAGGCGTGCAC
>CAZJRA010000123.1:0-5329 GCA_964548335.1 uncultured Flavobacteriaceae bacterium
GAATATGTTACAGGAGGCTTTGAGCAGTCTCGTCGTGTAAATTATCGCTCAAGTTTAGAAGAAGGACAACGTAACAATCCGCTTTTTGGTAATCGCTTTTTCTTTGGGAACGGGGCTACTTATTATGTAAATGCTTATCTGCGCTTTTGATAAAAAAATATAAAGACTATGAAAACCCTACAATTTACAAGAGCAATTAGTGTAGCATTCGTATTATTAATGATAGGGGGGTGTGTAAATGATAATGACTTTGAAGTTCCTAACCTTACTATAATCGAGCCTGAATTAGACGGAGAGGTAATCACAATTTCTGCTTTAAGAAACCTTTTTCTTCAAGAGGAAGCTACTGTAGATTTGAGTGGGTTTACCCAGTATGTAGAGGGTTATGTGATAAGTAGTGATAAGGACGGAAACTGGTTTGAAGAACTCATTCTTCAAGATTCACCAACAGAACCAACAGCAGGGATACGAGTACTTATAGACAATAGCCCTTTATTTACTACGTATGAAGTAGGACGTAAAGTATTTGTAAAATTAGCAGGCTTACACGTAGGAGATAGCAATGGGATTCTCACTCTAGGAGTAACAAACAATCTTGAAAAAATAGCAGCTCCTGTCCAATTTGATTTTATTGTTCGTTCTACAGAGGTAGCAGATATAGAGCCTCTAGAGGTGGCAATAAATGATTTTAGTGAAGATTTAGAAAACCTCTTTGTACGACTTACAGATGTACAATTTGTTCCAGAAGAGGTGTTAGAATCGTCATTAACGTTTGCAGGAGAACCCCTAGATGAGTTTGATGGTGAGCGTACTTTGATAGCGTGTGAGAATAATCAAACAGTTATTGTAAGCACAAGTACCTTTGCAGATTTTAAGAGCATAGCTTTGCCTACTGGAAGAGGAACTATTTCTGGTGTGCTTACGCGAAATTTCTTCGGGGAAACCTTCAATATCGTCCTTAATGACCTTAACGGAATCGCTTTTGAAGACATAGTGCGTTGTGACCCTGTACAAATTGACTGTGGAGTTGCAGATAGTAGCGGAGAACAATTGCTATTTGAAGACTTCTTTGAAACACAAACAACAAATGATCCCATATCGGGCAATGGGTGGACTAATTATATACAAGAAGGAACCGAAACTTGGGAAGCATTTTCTTCTGTAGGAACTAATGCTTCATTAGGTATATCTGCAACTATAGGATCCTTTATGTCTGGCGATGCAGTAAGTATTGCTTGGTTAATTACCCCAGTGTTTGATTTTGACACTCAAAATGGAGAGACACTACATTTTAAAACCTCTAATAGCTTTGCAGATGGCAGCACGTTAGATTTGCTATTCTCAAGTGATTGGGATGGTACAGAAGAGACTATTGCATTAGCTACCTGGGATGTTTTGCCCGCGGCAGTAATTGTAGAAGATGATAATTTCTTTGGTGACTGGATAGACTCCGGTATTGTAGACCTCTCGTGTATCTCTGGGACTGGTTATATAGCATTTAGATACACGGGGAGTGGTGATACTGATTTTGATGGAACCTACGAGCTAGATGAAATCCAGATAATGGCTCAGTAAAAAAGCCACAGTATAACTACCGTAGCTTTTATTTATTATTAAGATTTATCTGTCTACACGATACAATCATAAGACAGTGATGCATTATAATGCGATGTGAAAGCAGTACTACTCCTTCGCTTCGTGAATCTCTTCTATAGATATAGGACTGGCTTTTAGACATCTGTTTGCCATACGTAAACCTCTGTATTTTACGTAAACACCCATCCCGTCTTTTTTATAATTATCTTCTAGATCGATAGGGTCGTAACTCGATCCGTTATCAAATAAGATCGTATACTCACAATCTCCTTGTTCTTCAGAATAAACAATTGTTCCTTTCTTGTATTCCGAAGGGTCAAATGATGCTTCTTTATTAGCGTTTTCTTTTGCCACTTTATCTGTATTTTTACAGGAAATAACGCATAATGCGATAACTGCTCCCAATACTATTTTTTTCATAAGTATCATTTAGATTGTATAAAGGTCGTAAAAAAAATTAGAAAAATGCTTTTAATTGCACATTGCCCGTATGTATTGTAGATGACCCGTCGCTTTTTCTTCCAAAATACGATAGATTTAAATCTAAAAACTTTGTGATTCTTTTTTGAGTAACGAGATTCCACGTAAAGTTGGTTCCTGGTTGTAAGCCTTCAAGAATTTGAAATGCTACGGGGCTAAAAGCACTTCCGCGAAAGCGATTATCTATATAATTTAAACCTCCGTTTAAGGATAGTTTTTCTACATCTGCAATTGAAAATGCGAGGCCAAAATTATTTTGTTGTAAACTCTCTAAACCTGATAATGTATTTTCCTTATCTTGATAGGTATAGGAAAGAGAGAAACGAGATTGCTTGCTAAAGAGATAAGAAACTTGAGGGTTAAGACTGGATGTGCTAAGCTCAAAGTTGCGAGAAGGGAAATTTTCTGAAGTGTTAAGACTATTGCTTGCAATCCCTCTAAGATTTAAAACCCAACTCTTCTTAACCTTATGTAAGAAATTAATTTGATGACTTTCTAAATCTGCAGACTGTAAGCCCGTTGAAAGTAGATTTGTAGACTGATTTATTAAGTAACTATATGTGGTTGTGTACTTTTGTTTTCCTCTATTAAAACTAAGGGCATTTCTAAGACTAAGAGCAAGGCTCAACTCATCTTCATTGTCTTGAAAAGGATTTATAGAAAAAGACTCTCCGTCTCTTAAAATACGCCTGTCAATACTGTAATTAGTGAGATTGTAAAACCTAGAAAGAAACTTTTTAACCCCTTTTATACCATTCCATTGCTGGGGATTTAACGTGATTTGAGAACTCAGCCTGTTTTGATGTGTTCTAATAAATATCTGATTGGGGAGTAGCACTCGTATAAAATCTGCTTCGTCTTGAAATTGAGAGATTTCAAACTCTTCTAGCTGTTGTACACCATCACTATTGTAATCGTTCCAAGTATGTGTTCCCTGTCCTTCGTCTATAGCAACAAAGGTAAATTCTTGCTGAGGTTGGGTACCGCTATTAGTCTCAAATAAGGTGTTAAATCGTATAATATCTTTTGCAAAACGCTGGTCATATAACACCCTAGAATTTAGAGAGGTTCTGTCTTCTTGATCTTCTTCAGAACGTAGGGTTCTGTAATTAATAAAAACGCCGAGAGCTGTTTTTTTGTTTTTGAGTAATTGAGATTTTAAAAAATAAGTCTGAGATGTATTTACACGCTGTACTCGATTAGAGCGTAAACTATCATTTATGCGATTTCTATACCCTACCTCTGCATACACCTTAGTGCTGTCTCCAACTCCTGTAAACACCTCGTATGCATTAAACCGTTGACTATCTGGAGTGAGAGAATCACTTACTCTTGTGATACGCTCATTATCTTCTGTATGGTATTTTGCTCCTACCCATTTCTTCTTTAAATCATAGACACCTATGCTGGATAATCTAAAGAAATCAGATGTAAAGTTAATGTCGTCTGTAGCAAGTGAACTAGCGTGAATACTCCCTTTAATTTTTTTAGAGTTAATGAGACTATTAACCGAATGTCGTGTTCCTGTATAAAAGCTGTTAAAATCTAGATTTTCGAAGGTATATGTTAACGAACCTATGTTTGTATTATAATACGATAATCCTCCTGTTAAAAAACTTTGATCTCCTACTAGAAGTCCGTTGGCATTAGCAAGGTTTGCATCTAGATTCCAATCTCTATTAAATTCTGGGTTATAAAGTCCTTCTATATTAACAAACTCTTCTTGTACATAATCCCAATTAGCAAAAGCTTTTAGATTGGACACAGAGTCTTTTTTAAAAACCGCTTGCTCTATTTCTAAATGAGAAGCGAAAGCAGTATTGTCATTATCATCTAGCGTAGAAAATAAGTTCAAGTCATTTTTACTCCCTGCAAGTTCACCTTTTATAATGGTATTTTCTGTAGGAGTATATGCTCCATTTACTACCGCCGTTTGCAGTAGTGTAGGGGCAAATAGTCGTATTTGAGGAGCAAAAGAACCTTGAGACACTCCATTTACAGGAGCAACGTATTCAAATGTTCTCTGTAAGGTGTTTGTTGCACTTATCACATAATCTCCTTGATTAATGCCCACATTACTAAAACTTACGGTAAATAACTCTTCATTAGGGTCTGAACTAAATTCAAATACTTCTACGCCATTTATTACTACCTTACGATACAGTACTTTATTAGGCCCAAAAGTATCTGGAATCGCACTCTGCGCAATCATTTGCTCAGGATTGTCTCCTGCTTCACTTAAAATAGTTACTTGCTCTTGACTTAAGGTTTGTTGTAACTGTTGATTTTTTGCATCAGATTCAGAGTAAATACTTGCAGAAATTGTGAATTTATCACTTTGCTCATAACTCCCTCCTGCAGAAGCTACAAAACGGGTAAACCGCCTTTCTGTAAATTGATAATCTACCGTAATACGCATCTCACTAGTGATAGGGTAGGTAGGATTAAACACAATTTCACCCGCATTATAATCTATCACATAGTCTTTACTTTCACCTCTCTCTAAGGGGATTCCGTTTACATATACTTTTTCACTTCCGGAAACGACAAGAACAAAAAGCTCCCCATTAGGTCCTGTGAGTTTATAAGGGCCTTGATTGCCTTCTTGTCCTGTAAAATTACTCGTATTAAAAATACCTCGTACCAAGGCTCCTGTGGCAAAAAGGGAGGATTTACTATCTTCAGTAGGATTAAGAGTAGCTTGTAGTGAGAGTCCTTGTATTTTTTTGGTAAATGAAGAAAAATAACTTTTGGAGTCTGAGAGGTTAATATCTCCCGCTCTAATATTCCAATCATCACTAAAAAGCTCAATAAAAATCTGATCAAACTCATCTAAGTTTTGAGAAAATCCTCCTTGCTGGCTAGGGATATTAGCGTCTTGAATAGAAGCTCTTAAACTTACTTTATCACTTAGCTTTCCGCTTATTTGCAAGTCTAACTCAGAGTTTAATACACTATTTTGATTGTTTCCCGCAGTGACGCCTCTTACAATACTACCACTAGTATTTAATCCTTGAAAAGGAACAAAAGTGGTAGCTTTACGTTCTCTTCCTAAACGTTGTAATTTGTTTAAACCGCCACTGTTTTTTACAATACTCCCGGGATCAAACTTGGTGTATTTTCGAGTTAACCATTCGGGGTATTTACGGTAGGAGATTGTAATGGGATCTGATAAGTTGTGCTTTCGAGAAAGCGTAATACGTGCCTTTCCTAAATCTGCCTTATAATTCAGCATGTCTACTACTTTGCCTAC
>CAZJRA010000124.1:0-5327 GCA_964548335.1 uncultured Flavobacteriaceae bacterium
CTGAAAACGCTTTAAATTAAAAGCCTCGTAAAAGTGCCCTCGAGTATCTTCATATACATTAGGAGTGCAAATTAATAGATCTTTAAAATTAGTTTTAGTAATTTTCATTTATAGAGAATTAATGTACGCCGCGTAAGCTCCTTTTCCGTAACGGCTTGAAGATTTTTTAAAATTATCATACGATATCCACTCCATTCTATAAGCAATCTCCTCAAGACAAGCTATCATGACACTTTGATTACGTTGTACTACTCGTATAAACTCTGTCGCATCATCTAAAGCATCTACTGTACCTGTATCAAACCAAGACATTCCCCTACTCATAACTCCCACTTCCAATTCTCCCATCTCAAGATATGCCTGGTTTATTGCTGTAATTTCTTTTTCACCTCTTGCAGAAGGTTTTATTGAACGAGCAATAGCCACCACTCTATTATCATAAAAGTACAATCCTGGAACTGCGTAACTAGACTTAGGTTTTATAGGTTTTTCTTCTATACTTATTGCTTTATGGTTACTATCAAACTCTACCACTCCAAAACGCTCTGGATCTCTCACTGGATACGCAAAAACAGCGCCTCCTGTTATATCTGTTTTAGACTGTAGTACTTTACTCAAGCCATTTCCATAAAAGATATTATCACCAAGAACAAGAGCTACTTTATCGTTTCCTATAAAATCTGCTCCTATAATAAAGGCCTCTGCTAGTCCATTAGGTTCTGCTTGTACCGCATACTCAAATGAGCACCCTAAATAAAAACCATCTCCTAATAATTTTTTAAACAAGTCTTGATCTTGTGGCGTTGTGATAATGAGTATTTCTTTTATTCCAGCAAGCATTAATACTGAAATAGGGTAAAATATCATAGGTTTATCATACACTGGCAATAACTGTTTACTTACCGAAATTGTGAGTGGATATAAGCGTGTTCCTGCACCTCCTGCTAAAACGATACCTTTCATTATGAGTACATTTTTTTATAATATTCTAAATAATTCCCTGAAGTCACATTTTCTAACCATTCAGGATGACTAAGATACCAATCTATAGTTAATCGCAGTCCTTGTTCAAAGGTAACAGACGGTTTCCACCCAAGCTCTTTAGTAATCTTAGAAGCGTCTATCGCATATCGCTTATCGTGCCCCGGACGATCCTTAATAAAAGTAATAAGTTGTTGAGAAGAATCTTGCTTTCGCGAAAGCTTCTCGTCCATAAGACCACATAAGAGTCGTACTAAATCTATATTTTGCCATTCATTGTATCCACCTATATTGTATGTCTCTCCGACTACTCCCTTATGTAATACCGTATCTATAGCTGCTGCGTGGTCTATCACATATAACCAATCGCGTGTGTATTTACCGTCTCCATAAACAGGAAGCGATCTGTTATTAATAATGTTATTTATAAATAGCGGAATGAGTTTCTCTGGAAAGTGATTAGGGCCATAGTTGTTAGAACAGTTTGTAATGACTACCGGCAATTTATAGGTCTCATGATAAGCTCTCACAAAATGATCTGAACTTGCCTTAGACGCCGAATATGGAGAGTTAGGATCATAGGCCGTTTGCTCTGTAAAAAGCCCCTCTTCACCTAAACTACCATAAACCTCATCTGTGCTAATATGGTAAAATAGTTTATTAGTAAGATCATCACCCCAACTTGTTTTACAAGCATTCAACAAATTTACTGTTCCTATAACATTAGTACGCACAAACGACAAAGGGTCTAAAATAGAACGATCTACGTGAGACTCTGCCGCAAGATGAATTACTTTATCAAAAGAGTATGTAGCAAAAAGTTCTTCTATCAAGTGACTATCTGTAATATCACCTTTTATAAAATGATAATTTGAAGCTTTTTCGATATCTGTAAGGTTTTCAAGATTACCTGCATAGGTAAGTGCATCGAGATTATATATCTCATACGATGGATATGTGGTTACTAAACGTCTTACAAGGTGTGAGCCTATAAAACCTGCACCTCCTGTGATAAGTATCTTCATTACAATGAACCGTTTGCTATATCTCCAAGAACTCCTTTAACATCATACACCACTGCATTTTCTTCTTTTAAAGTAGTAATATCAATACCTCTAAACTCCTGATGCGCTACGGCATGTACAATCCCGTGATATTTCTCTTGAGGTAATTCTGACACTGTTTCTATTCCATATTCATCAAAAACATCCTCAACTTTAACCCAAGGGTCAAAAACTGTTACTTCTAATCCAAATTCCTTTAAATGTCGTACCACATCTACCACCTTAGTATTTCTAAAGTCGGGGCAATTTTCTTTAAATGTAATTCCCAATACTAGAACACGTGCATTATTTACTTTTATCTCATTTGCTAGCATTAGCTTTACAACCTCGCTCGCTACATAAGACCCCATACTATCATTAAGTCTTCTTCCTGCTAGTATAATTTCTGGATGATATCCAAGCTCTTGTGCTTTTTGAGCTAAGTAATAAGGATCTACCCCTATACAATGCCCTCCAACTAAGCCTGGAGTAAATGGTAAAAAATTCCATTTTGTACCCGCCGCTTCTAGCACGTCTTGCGTATTAATATCCATTAAATTAAAAATCTTAGCAAGCTCATTCACAAAAGCAATATTAATATCTCTTTGCGAATTCTCTATTACTTTAGCAGCTTCTGCTACTTTTATACTCGGTGCCAAATGAGTTCCTGCTTCTATTACTGAAGCATACAGAGCATCTACTTTCTTACCTATTTCTGGAGTACTTCCAGAAGTTACTTTTAATATTTTTTCTACTGTATGCTTTTTATCACCCGGGTTAATACGCTCTGGCGAATATCCTGCAAAGAAATCTTTATTAAAAACTAAGCCACTTACTTTTTCTAAAATAGGCACACACTCATCTTCTGTAACACCTGGATATACTGTGCTTTCATAAACTACAATATCTCCTTTTTTAAGAACTCCTCCTATCATTTGACTACTTTTATGTAGTAAATCTAGTATTGGCCTATTATTCTTATCTACAGGAGTAGGGACAGTAATAATGTAATAATTACAATCATTAATATCATTAATGTCATTACTACAATACAAGCCTAATTGACCTGTATTGTTTTCTTTTAAGACAGATAATAATGTTTGGGAATCTATTTCAAGAGTCGTATCTATCCCATTGTTTAAAGATTCTATTCTAGATTGATTAATATCAAATCCTACAACAGCGTATTTTGTAGCAAAAAGTCTTGCTAATGGTAACCCTACGTATCCTAATCCTATAACCGCAATTTTGGTCATTTCTATTTTATGTATTTAGTACTTACTTAATAATATAGCGAGTAAGAAGATATTATTTTAAATTTTCAACATACCACTCTAAAGAAGCTTTTATTCCTTCTTTAAACTTATACTTTGGTGCATAACCCAATAACTTTATAGCCTTATCGATAGAAGCTTCTGAGTGTGGTACATCCCCTTCTCTTTCTGGGCCGTAATGCACAGGTATTTTTGCTATTTCTTTATCAAAAGAACTCAATTCTTCTTTTAAAATCGACACTAACTCATTGAGGCTTGTACGTTCTGCACAAGCAACATTATATACTGTATTAAGAGCCTCTGTATTAGTAGCCAGCATCGCTCTTATATTCATCTCGATAACATTGTCTATATAGGTGAAATCTCTAGAAAAACTACCATCTCCGTTTATTGTAAGAGATTCGTTACCCATAAGTTGTTTTGTAAATTTAGGTATCACAGCTGCATAAGCTCCATTAGGATCCTGCTTTCTTCCAAATACATTAAAATATCTTAAACCTATACAATCTATTCCATAGGTCTTATGAAAGACATCTGCATATAACTCATTTACGTATTTTGTAATCGCGTAAGGAGATAAGGGTTTTCCTATTACATCTTCTTGTTTAGGAAGTGTTTTAGAATCTCCATATGTAGAAGAACTGGCTGCATATACAAATCGTTTAACCCCTTTGTCTCGTCCTGCTATTAACATATTAAGAAATCCTCCTATGTTTACTTCATTAGAGGTTACAGGGTCTTTAATAGATCTTGGTACAGAACCTAGAGCCGCTTGATGTAATATATAATCTACATTATTGACTGCTTTTTTACAGTCTTCTATACTACGTATATCCCCTTGTATAAAATTAAAATTAGGGTGGTTTAAAAAAGCTTCTATGTTTTTCATATGACCTGTAGCCATATTATCAATGCAATACACTACTGCATCATTGTTTAAAAGAAATTCACACAAATTAGAACCAATAAATCCTGCCCCTCCTGTAACGAGTACTTTACAATTTTTAAGTCGATCTAAAAGATGCTCTTCCATAGAATAATGTATTTAGTGTAAATATAAAATATTAATACGTTTATAACGAGATATTGTTGTTTTGTTGTGACAGAAGTAAATGTCCTATCTAGATGCTTTCATTTGTTAGCATATTACATTATATTCGACTACATTAAAAACGATTTTATGAAAAATGTAATTCTAGGCTTTGTAATGATTTTAAGCCTTACTACAGCAGCTCAAATGAATAATCAGCGACTTGGAGAATTACTCGAAGCACAAGTAGACTCTATCAATGGTGGTTCAGGAAGATGGCAATTATTCCTTCAAGAATTACCTATGCTTGTTCTTACAGATGAAACTAATGATAGGATGCGTATTGTAGCACCTATTACAGAAGCTGCAAGATTGGATGAAGAATTACTCCTTGATTGTTTGACTGCAAATTTTCACTCTGCCTTAGATGTTAAATACGCTATCTCTGATGGCATATTATGGTCAGTATATATACACCCCTTAAGTCCTCTTACAGAAATGGAAATAGAAAGTGCTGTAAAACAAGTTCACTCGGCAGCCATAACATTTGGTACTACTTTTTCTAGCACTCCTCTACTTTTTGGAGGTAATCGTGCTGCAGAGCCTGTTCCTGCAAAAAAAGATTCTATAATATTTAAGAAGACTTAATTATCACCTCTCAGCAGTAAAGCTATACGCTGGTATTTTCCCTACAGCTCCTTCAAAAAAAGCATGTATTTTCATCATATCTTGATTTATATTTCCGCTAGGATATAAAGGTTTAGATATACGATGTTCTTTTTTCTTAAAATCAAAAGCAACCATAATAATAGGAACCTTTGCCTCTAGCGCTATATAGTAGAATCCTGTTTTAAGCTTATGTACTTTTTTTCTAGTTCCCTCAGGTGCTATCGATAATCGAAATTCTTCTTTTTCTTTAAATATATTTGCGATAACTTTAACCTTGTCCTGTCCTGGAGTCCTATCAATAGGAGTACCTCCCAATGCTTTAAAAAAATA
>CAZJRA010000125.1:0-5316 GCA_964548335.1 uncultured Flavobacteriaceae bacterium
AGGGAAGCCAGAGCAAATTTGGGATAAAATTGTACCTGGTAAATTAGAGCGCTTCATGGCAGATAACACTACTCTAGATCTTGAAAAATGTCTTCTTGATCAACGTTTCATCATGGACGAGTCTATGAATGTAGCTGAGTATGTATCTAGCAAAGGAGATGCTACAGTAACTTCTTTTAAGAGAGTTTCTCTAGTATAATACTCTAGAAAACCCTTTACATTATAAAAAATGCCGCTCTAAAGAGCGGCATTTTTATTTTATGACAACAACAAGTTTATTATAAAACATACAACACTATCTAAAGAAAATAAATATCTTTGGCTAAAGTATTAAAATACAATTCTTAATATTGTATAAAAAATATAAAACATGAAAAAAAATTACTCATTTACCAAGATTAGTATACTCTTAGTTATTTTAACTTTTTCTCAGAGTGTCTTTTCTCAGACAGTATGCACAATAGCTCATTTAGAAAATGGAACAAACCTTTTTAATCTTGAACCTAGGCTATCTGGGCAAAGCTTCATTACTGAATGCTCTGGAAATCTAGAATATGTACAGTTGGTATCGGATGGTGAAGGTCCTATCCTTGCAGGAACTCTTTTTATATACAGCGGAGATACTGTTACAGAAGAACCAATATACACACAAGAGTACCCGTTTAGACTTATAGAAAATGCTGGAGACCCTATCAGAATAGATGTTACCAATGATTTATTTTTGATGGATAACACTCAATATACTTTTCAATTTACAGTTACATCAATAGATACTTTACTTGACAGAGACAATAATTACCCTGGAGGTCGAACTTATTCAGGAGACACTCCTTTCCCTGATACAGATTTTATTTTTGAAGTGGGTATAGAAGAAGGAGAAGAATTAAGCTTAAGCACAGAAGAATTCAATAGAAATCAAAACGTGAATTTATTCCCTAACCCTTCTAGTGATTTTGTAGAGGTTTCTAATATACAAGGAAGTCAAAACTATAGTATTATAAGTTCACTAGGACAAATAGTTGTAGAAGGAACTATTACAAATGGCGATAAAGTTGACATTAACGCCATAAATAACGGTGTTTATTATTTAAAATTAGAAGGTGGACAAACATTAACTTTCATAAAAGAATAAATACACTTTTTACGATAGTATAAGTTTAAAAAATAGAGAGCTAAAGCTCTCTATTTTTTTGCTCTAGTTTTTAGTATCTAATAAGTGATTCGTCAAAAAACATATCCAAAATCTATAGCCTATCATTTATTTATATAGAACTAATCCTAAGAATCAATTATATTTGCAACATCTTACCTACCCTTTATGAAATATAAAAGAATTTTACTCAAGTTATCAGGAGAAGCCCTTATGGGAAATAGACAATATGGTATTGACCCAGACCGTCTTTCTGAATATGCTGCAGACATAAAAACAATAACCGATAAAGGTATACAAGTTGCAATTGTGATAGGCGGGGGTAATATATTTAGAGGAGTTGCAGGAGCTAGTAAAGGAATGGATCGCGTACAAAGTGATCATATGGGCATGCTGGCTACGGTAATTAATGGTCTTGCATTACAAGATGCCTTGGAAGACTCTGGGTTACCTACGCGATTACAAACTGCAATAAAAATAAATGAAGTTGCAGAGCCTTTTATTAGACGCAAGGCTATGAGGCATCTCCAAAAAGGTCGTGTAGTTATATTTGGAGGAGGAACAGGTAATCCTTATTTCACAACAGACTCTGCTGCCGTGCTTCGAGCAATCGAAATAGAAGCAGATGTTATTCTTAAAGGTACTCGAGTAGATGGAATTTACACAGCAGATCCAGAGAAAGATAGTGATGCTGTAAAGTATGACGCGATTAGCTTTGACGACGTATTACGCAAAGGATTAAAAGTTATGGATTCGACTGCTTTTACACTAAGTCAAGAAAATAATTTACCTATAATCGTATTTGATATGAATAAGCGAGGCAACCTTCTTAAAGTAGTATCTGGAGAGAAAATAGGAACCACAGTTAATTTATAATTTGGCTTAGTTTTTGAAACTGCCTTGCTATTAAACCATAAGAGATGGAAGACATTCAATTTATATTAGACAGCACAAAAGAAGCGATGGGAAATGCATTAACCCATTTGCAAAAACGCCTTTTAACAATTAGAGCTGGAAAAGCAAGCCCTACGATGCTTCAAGGAGTAATGGTTGATTACTATGGTAGCCCAACCCCTCTAAGTCAAGTAGCAAACATTAATACCCCAGATGGAAGAACAATTTCTATACAAGCGTGGGAAAAAGCATTGATTCCAGAAATAGAAAAAGCGATTATGAATGCTAACTTAGGTTTTAACCCTATGAATAATGGAGAAAGCGTTATTATAAACGTACCACCATTAACAGAAGAGCGAAGAAAAGACCTAGTTAAGCAAGCTAAAGCCGAATCTGAGGAGGCACGTATTGGGGTGAGAAATGATCGTAAAGGCGCTAACAACGATCTTAAAAAGCTAGAAGATGCTTCTGAAGATCAAGTGAAGAATGCAGAAATAGATGTTCAAAAACTAACAGATGAGCATATCCAAAAAATAGAAGAAATCCTCTCTGTAAAAGAAAAAGAGATAATGACGGTTTAAACTGTTACTAATAAAAAAAAGCGACTGTAAATAGGTCGCTTTTTTAATACACCATAAAATCATCCCTATTATCATGTTTCGTTTTCTTCTTATTGTATTTATCATATCTCCTCTACACCTGTTATCACAGAAGTCTACAGATGATGCTACTCTAGAAGTAATCAAACAAGCTATTGTAAACAAGAACAAAAACAATCCTAAAAAAGCGTTAACAAATTACGAATACACATCTTATGAGAAAACCATCATAACAGATAGTATTCAAGATGGCGCACACTCCTATTTAAGTGAAAAAGTAAGCACTATCTCATTCTCAAAAAATAAAGGTGTTACAGAAAGGGTTTTAGGATTTGATCTTGCAGGGTTTTCAAAAACACAATACCAAGTACTTGCTGTTAACCTCCAATCTCGATCTTTCTACGATTCAGATTTTATACTCTTTAATAATGGTTATGCAGGAATTCTCTCTAATCGAGGACTCAATAATTACAATTACTCAACATTAAGTAACAACGATAGTACTATACGTATCGCTTTCAGTCCTAAACGACCAAAGAAAATTCCTGGCCTTTCAGGCTATATGGATCTAGACGCTACGACTCTTGCCATTACATATGTATCCGTAAGCATACAGGATAAAATAGACGTACAGCTTACGCAGACATACACCTATATTCCAGAAGCACAACTTTATGTACCTAACAAAAGACATCTTAGTTTAGATAAAGGAGTTAGCGAGCGTAATTTTTCATTTTTTAGAGGAAAACTCTCCATAGGAAAACTTCAATCTAAAGAGATAGATGAAGTTACAGAAAAAAAATATCTAATCTCTGTAACTCAAAATAGCTCTTTTTCGCTTAAAGCGGAAGAAAAAAAACAGGCTCTTTATGAAATATTTATAGAATCAGATGCAATAGAGCAACCTCCTTCTTTTTGGGAAAAGTATCGCATTGAGAGTCCTACAAAAAAAGATAAACGCAGCTTTAATACTCTAGAGAGTATTGTCAAAGCTGAAAATATAGAACGCAGGTTAGGAACTATAAACAACTTTAGTATTGGATATTATAGTGTTGATTTTTTTGACTTTGACTTAACTTACCCTATTAAATTCAATAATTTTGAAGGGCTTAGATTAGGGCTTGGAGGAGTTACCAATGCAGGTTTCTCTAAGCGATTTAGACTAGAAGGTTATGGCGCATATGGTTTTAAAGATCAAGAATTCAAATACGGTATAGGAGGCGGTTATCTAGTAGATCCTAACAAGAATTTTTGGATAAGTTTAGCTTACAATAGTGACCTAGAAGAAGTAGGGAATTTTTCTTACTTAACAGACAGACGTGTATACTCTCTATTTGAACCCCGGTTAGTAAATATCAATCTTTTTTACAAACATCAAACGACACGTACAAATTTTGAGTATCGTATCGCTCCAAAATTATTGTCAGAGTTTCAAGTAGCATATAGAGATATCGAACAAACTACTTCCTATCGTTTTATTAATAACAATCGTGAAATAAGTGATTATACTATTACTGAAGCCTCTATTGCAATGCGCTGGAGTCCTGGTAGTAAATTTATGAAAACTCCGGAAGGCGCCTCAGAAATATATGACGGATACCCAAAAGTTTCTGGACAAATTTCACAAGGTTTTGATGGCCTGGGAGGTGATTTTAATTTTACTAAAATAGGAGCAAAAGTATTTTATAGGTTTGATAGACTTAACAAATCTGCCACAGAAATTTTAATAGAAGGCAATGTAGGTTTTGGAGATTTACCCATTACCCACCTCTTTCATGCCTTCCCTAACGCCCCTAATAAAGAAACTGTTTTACAACGTTTTTCTGTTGCTGGTGTTAATAGTTTTGAAACCATGTTTTTTAGCGAGTTCTTTTCTGATCGATTATTTACAGCCCAATTAAAACATCGTTTAAAACCTTTTAATCTAGGTAAAAAATTTAAGCCAGAAATGGTTCTTATTAGCAGGTTTGTCATAGGTGATATTCGCAATCCAGAAGATCACTTAGATATCGAATTTGGGTCTTTAGATCAAGGATTTACAGAGTCTGGATTTGAAATAAACA
This sequence comes from uncultured Flavobacteriaceae bacterium, assembly GCA_964548335.1. Taxonomy (GTDB): domain Bacteria; phylum Bacteroidota; class Bacteroidia; order Flavobacteriales; family Flavobacteriaceae; genus Dokdonia. The sequence continues at coordinate 4,707 of CAZJRA010000125.1, forward strand.
AATTATTCTGGGGCTTTGGAACTAGCTTAACATATCGCTACGGGGCATATCATTTGCCCGATTTTTCTGATAATATCGCATTTAAATTTACATTCAATCTTAAGTTATAGAATTACAAATATTCTCTGTGGTATTTGACTACAAAAAGAATACCTTTGCCCTCTTAACAATAGGTAATGACTAAGTTTTTAAGTTCTGGATTTTGGGTAAGTGTAGCGAGTATCATCTTACGTTACAAAGTTTTTATTCTCATTCTTGTTACTGGATTTACTGTTTTTTTAGGACTCCAATGGAAGCATATGCGCTTTAGCCATAGTGAGGCGAACTTACTTCCTGATGATCATGAAGTTAATTTAGAGTATAAAAAATTTCTAGAAAAATTTGGAGAAGAAGGGAATCTCATTGTCTTAGGTGTTAAAGATGAAAAACTATTCACTCCCGAAGTACTTAACAAATGGAATGCCCTAAGTAATACTATTAATGATTTTTCACAGGTCTCTTTATCTATATCTCTACAAGATTTAAAATTACTAGATAAACAAGAAAATCCTGCTAGGTTTGAGTTAAAACCTTTTATGACAGGTAATCTTGTCAACTCAGAACAAGCTGC
>CAZJRA010000126.1:0-5285 GCA_964548335.1 uncultured Flavobacteriaceae bacterium
CCCATAACAAGACACACAATAAGGCATCCTACAAATAAGCTTCCAACTCCCATAATAGTTTTGTTTTTACAATTGAGGTGTAAAATTACAAAAAAAAATATAGAATATCTCCTTTGCTATTTTGTAACGTTGCCCTGTTTCCTACCTGCTCGATCAAACATCCATAATAACCATTCTTTTCGGCTTTCTTGTGAATTGTTATCTATAGCTTCTAGTACTTTCTTTGATGTATGACGTTTAAAATCTCGTAGTAATTCCATAGACTGTTCGTTGGCTGACTTAAATATAAAATGTAGATGGCTTGGCATAAAAGAATAGCAATATAATTTCATCCCTTTTTCTCTCGCAATCATCAAGAAATTGCAGAAAAGTATTTAGTTATGACTGCAAAAAAGAAACAAGTCCATGAAGCTGTAATGAGATTTGGAGAAAAAATAAGGGATTTAAGAATTGAGAATAAAATGTCACAAATGGATTTAGGTGCTGAGGTTGGTATTGATAGAGAAAATATAAGGAAATATGGAAAAGGATTGCAAGAGCCGAGGCTTACTATAATAGTTAAGTTTGCAAAAGCATTTAAAATAGATTTTAATGAGCTATTGAGTTACAAAGGACTATAATGATTAAAGCTTAGAAATTTCATTGTAAAAAAATCGCTCTAAATTCCTTTGTAAAATTATTGTGCAGATTGTGTGCAATTATTGCAAATATCAATAACTAAAAAAACATCAATTAATTATATATCAATTAGTTGATGTTTTTATCTAGTGACCTCGACAGGATTAAATATCCTTTGTGTTCCTTTCTGAAAATGCAAATCAAAATAGCTATCGCTCTGCGGCTTTATTATTTCCTTTCGTTTACAAAAACTTTTGGTTTTTGACACTTCATAAAATAACAAAACCCTGCATTTTCATACAGGGTTTTCGCTTTAAGTGACCTCGACAGGATTCAAACCTGTAACCTTCTGAGCCGTAATCAGATGCGCTATTCAGTTGCGCCACGAGGCCTAATGTGCTTTTGATTGCTCAAATGCGGTTGCAAATATATTTCTTTTTATCTTGTACCAAAAGAAAAAACATTAAAAAATATGCAACTACAAAATTATATACGTGATATTAAAGATTTCCCTAAAAAAGGAGTCGTATTTAAAGATATAACCCCTTTATTATCTAGTCAAGATGCTTTTGCATTAGCAGCTAGTCAATTACATTCTTTACTAAAGGGTCAAGAGATAGATGTAGTGGTAGGGGTAGAGTCTAGAGGATTCTTTTTTGGAGGAGTACTAGCAAAAGAGTTAAATGCTGGTTTTGTACCGGTTAGAAAACCAGGTAAGTTGCCTTTTGATACTGTAAAACAAAGTTACGACCTAGAGTACGGTACAGATACGCTAGAGATTCATAAAGATGCTATAAAACCAGGAGATAGAGTGTTGTTGCATGATGATGTTTTAGCAACAGGAGGGACAGCAGCTGCAGTGGTTAGTCTTATAGAGAAACTAGGAGGGAAGGTAGTACAGTGTAATTTCCTAATAGAGCTTACATTTCTAAACGGTCGAGATAAATTACCTAAGCAAGACGTTGCGGCTGTTATTACTTATTAAATAGTCTTAAAGTATTCTAATATCTAAGTATCTTGTTAAGATGCTTATTTATATATAAATTATTTATACGTATATTTTTCTTTATCCGTATTTTTGCACTTCTATTAAAATATTACAATTATGCAACGCGATACAGCAATTTTTGATCTCATCCAAGAAGAAAAAATGCGCCAACTTAATGGCCTAGAATTAATAGCCTCAGAAAACTTTGTAAGTGACCAAGTAATGGAAGCTGCAGGATCTGTATTAACTAATAAATATGCAGAAGGATATCCTGGGAAGCGTTATTATGGAGGATGTGAAGTAGTAGATGAAGTAGAAACAATAGCTATAGAAAGGGCTAAAGAGCTTTTTGGAGCTGCATATGCAAACGTGCAACCACACTCAGGGTCTCAAGCTAATACGGCTGTCTTTTATGCATGTTTAAAGCCTGGAGATACTTTTTTAGGTTTTGATCTAGCACATGGGGGGCATCTTACTCACGGATCTCCAGTAAACTTTTCTGGTCGTTTATACAATCCAGTATTTTATGGAGTAGAGAAGGAAACAGGAATGCTTAATTATGATAAGATAGAAGAAATCGCTTTACGCGAAAAGCCTAAATTAATTATAGCCGGTGCAAGTGCATATTCTAGAGAGATAGATTACAAACGTTTTCGTGAAATAGCTGATAAAGTAGGAGCAATCTTACTTGCTGATATGGCTCACCCTGCAGGATTAATTGCTAAAGGCATTATCGCAGATCCTATCCCTCATTGTCACGTAGTAACAACAACTACGCATAAAACATTAAGAGGACCTCGTGGAGGTATGATTTTAATGGGAGAGGATTTTGATAATCCATTTGGAATTACTCTAAAAAGTGGGAAACTACGTAAAATGTCTTCGTTATTGGATAGCGGAATTTTTCCAGGAAACCAAGGAGGGCCTTTAGAGCATATAATAGGTGCAAAAGCAATTGCTTTTGGGGAAGCGCTTACAGATGAGTTCTTACATTATATGATACAGGTGAAGAAAAATGCTGCTGTTATGGCGCAAGCATTTGTAGATCGAGGGTATGATATTATTTCTGGCGGAACAGATAATCACATGATGCTTATAGATCTACGTAATAAAGATGTAACGGGTAAAGCGGCAGAAGAGGCACTAGGGGTTGCAGATATTACTGTAAACAAAAACATGGTTCCTTTTGACGATAAATCTCCTTTTGTAACTTCAGGAATACGTATAGGAACTGCTGCAATTACTACTAGAGGTTTAAAAGAAGAAGATATGGCTCCTATAGTAGACCTTATAGATGAGGCGATTACAAATTACGAAAATAAAGAAGCCCTAGAAGCTGTTGCTGTTAAAGTAAATGCAATGATGAGCCACAGGCCTTTATTTGCGGGATAGGTTTAATAAAACCATACATTTTGTATCTTTAGTAATAAATTGTAAAAATGAAGAATTGTCTATATATAATGCTACTCGCTGTTTGTACTATACAGGCGCAGGTGGAATTCTCAGACAAGGCTTCAGAGTTTGGGATTGATAATGGTTCTTACGGGACTGGAGAGTCAACCTTAGGTAAAGGGTTATCTTTTTTTGATTTTGATCAAGATGGATGGGATGATCTTACCCTAACTTCCCAATCAGGAGATCCTATTAAATTCTACAAAAATAATAATGGGGTATTTGAGCAAATTTCTATAGAAGGGATTGATAATCTTTTTGAAACGAGATCTGTACAATGGGTGGACATAGATAACGACGGTGATTATGATTTTTATGTTACAAGTAATATAGATCATAATGTTCTGTATGAGAATCTAGGAGATCTAAGTTTTAGAGATATAACTAATAGTTCCGGAGTGTTTTTAGAAGACTTCGTGTGTTATGGGAGTTCTTGGGGAGATTATAATAATGATGGCTTTTTAGATTTATTTGTAACGTCTAGATCTCAGTTTGACTTAACTAAAGCGAATGTCTTGTTTGAAAATAACGGGGATAACACTTTTGTTAATGTGACAGAAAGCGCTGGTTTATTTGATTCTAGTTTCCTGTCTTTTTGCGCTGCTTTTTTTGATTTAGATAATGATGGAGATCAAGATATTTTTGTAGCAAATGATAGAGAGCCTCGTAATTTACTTTATAGAAATGAGGGTGATGGCACTTTTGTAGAAATAGGTATAGAATCTGGAACAGGAGTTCAGATGAATGCAATGTCTTCTGCTATAGATGATTTTGATAATGATGGGTATTTAGATATTTATGTAACAAATACAACTCTAGGAAATGCTTTTTTTAGAAATAATGGAGATGGCACTTTTACAGATTTAGCATATGTAAATGGTACTTTAATGAACTCTGTAGCTTGGGGAGCTGTGTTTTTGGATGCAGATAATAATGGAGATAAAGATTTGTATGTGAGTGCATCTCTTGATATTGATTCTAAACTTTTACCAGGAGCCTTTTATTATAATGGAGGGGATGGTAATTATTCAATCCCTGAAAACAATGGAATTGCAGACGATGCACGAAGCTTTGGGAATGCATTAGGAGATGTTAATAATGATGGGTTGGCAGATATTGTTGTAATGAATGCTCAACCACATAATTCTTATTTGTGGTTTAATGAAACAGAGACCGTTAATAATTGGATAAAGATTAAGTTAGAAGGTACAGAGAGTAACCGAATGGGAATAGGTTCTTTTATAGAAATAAGTGTAGATGGGCAAGTTCAATATAACTACACACTTTGTGGAGAAGGGTTTTTAGGTCAAAATAGTGCCTATGAGTTTTTTGGAATAGGTGATGCTACCACTATAGATTACATTAAGGTGCGATGGCTTAGTGGGCAAGAAGACTTTATAGATACCAATATACCTATTAATGCAGCTGTTACTATTGTAGAAGGTTCTAATGTACTAGGACTTCTTAATACAAGAAGAGTAGAAGAAGTACAATTATTGCCTAACCCAACTAATAATCAATTTGCAATAAACGGGGTCGATCAGATAAAGAGGGTTGTAATGTACACTATGCAAGGACAAACAGTAAGAGTATTTAATTCTGAAGATTCCGATTTCTACTCTGTATCTGGATTGAATCATGGGGTGTATCTTGTAGAAATAGAAAATGAACTAGGGCAGAAAAGCGTCAACAAACTACTGGTGAATTAGTATAGTAGCACCCATACTTTTCTTTTAACATATTTATAGTATAACATATAAGGAGTACCGAATTATTTTTTTTATATTCGTACCATATAATTTACAACAGCTATGAAACATATTTATCTTTTATTTTTTCTTTTTATTACTTCTGTAGGAATTTCTCAAGAATGTAGGGTTAGACATCTATTTGGACATGATCCTGCAGCTATAACGCCGTTTAAACCACTTTTTTTTGGACAAGGTTTTAGAGCAGAGTGTAGTGGAACATTAACATCTGTAGGGTTTATTGCAGGTAGGTCAGGTTTTGTGCCAGGAGCAACAATGAATATATATGTTGGAGATACTGTTTTAGGAGAACCATTACATACACAAGAATTTGATGATATATTTGTTCCAACTGCAGGGTCAACTATTGGGATTGAGTTGGATGAAGAAATTGAAGTTATAGATGGAGAACAATATACGTTTGAAATATTTATTTCTAATATATCGATATTCGTAGACGTCACTAACTATTATGAAGC
>CAZJRA010000127.1:0-5265 GCA_964548335.1 uncultured Flavobacteriaceae bacterium
ATATTAATCAGCTATATAACAATATACTATTTTTATTTTTTTATATTTTTATTTAGTATTGATAATTTATCCAAATAAGTTTAATTTTGGCGTAAATCATTCAAAAAATACATTATGAAACCAATAAAACCTGCTAACGAGATTCAAGATTTACAATATTTTGGAGAATTTGGAGGCGTAAACCCATCTATATCAGATAGCTCAACCTATACCTTTTTGAAAGCGAAAACAATGTTTGACACTTTTGAAGGAAATACAGATGGATGCTACTTATACTCTCGTCACACCACTCCTAGTAACATAAACTTAGGAGGAGCACTAGCTGCTATGGAAGGTACAGAAGCTGCCAATGTTGCTGCTACAGGAATGGGAGCTATTACTCCTACCCTATTACAACTGTGTCAAGCAGGAGACCATATTGTTTCTAGTAGAACAATCTACGGAGGAACGTATGCATTTTTAAAGAACTTCACTCCTAGACTTAACATACAAACTACGTTTGTAGATATCACAAACCTAGAGATTGTAGAAGCTGCTATCACAAAAGATACAAAAGTATTATACTGTGAGTCTGTAAGTAACCCATTATTAGAAGTGGCAGATATTGCAGGGCTTTCGGCTATTGCAAAAAAACACAATCTTACTTTAGTGGTAGATAACACTTTTATGCCATTGGCAATTACTCCAACGCAATTTGGTGCAGACATTGTGATACACTCTCTTACTAAGTTTATTAACGGTAGTAGTGATACTATGGGAGGTGTTATTTGTGGTACTCAAGAGTTTATAGATAGTTTACGTAGTGTAAATGATGGAGCTTGTATGCTTTTAGGAAGTTCTATGGATAGCCTACGTGCTTCTTCTATCTTAAAAAATATGCACACACTGCATATTAGAATGAAGCAACACAGTCATAACGCGATGTATCTTGCAGAAAGATTTGAGAAAGACGGTATAACAACTGTATACCCAGGACTTACTTCTCACCCTAGTCATGAACTACTTACAGGTATCATAAACAAGGAGTACGGTTATGGAGGAATCCTTACTATAGATGCAGGTTCGTTAGAAAAAGCAAATGCGCTTATGGAAGAGATGCAAGAGCGTAACTTAGGATACCTTGCGGTAAGTTTAGGTTTTTACAAAACTTTATTTAGCGCTCCAGGAACTTCTACTTCTTCTGAAATACCAGAAGACGAACAAAAAGAAATGGGTTTATCTGACGGTCTTATACGTTTCTCTATTGGGCTAGATAATGATATAGAGCGCACATATACGCTTATGAAAGAATGTATGAAAACTGTAGGAGTACTATAAGAAGTACATCATACTTTAATGAATACACAAAGGCTTAACGTAACTGTTAAGCCTTTGCTTTTTTGTATAAATAAAGACATAGAAAAACTGTAGTTGTACAGCTGCTACCAAAATCGTAACATTACACTTTAAAAAAGAGATACCTATGAGTAATTATAGAGAGAATGAACATACTATAAGCAATAAAGAACTTACTCTTTGGAAGGCTTTACTACCCGTAGTTATACTTATGTTACTTCTTGCTTATAATATCTTTTATAAAGATGGAGCTTGGTTAGGTGACTATTCCAATCAATACATCTTATTAATGGGAGGAGTTGCAGCTGCTATTGTTGGTTTTTTAAACAACACCACTTTCAATGTTATGTTGGCCGAAATAATAGAAAATCTAAAAAGTGTATTCGTTCCTATTATGATATTGTTTCTTGTAGGAGCACTTGCAGGTACTTGGCTTATTAGTGGTATTATACCTGCAATGGTGTATTATGGTTTACAAGTTCTTAACCCTTCTATCTTCTTACCTGCATCTGTAATTATCGCTGCTATTATCTCTATAGCAACTGGAAGTTCTTGGACCACCTCTGCTACGGTTGGTATAGCCCTTATAGGCATTGGTCAAGCATTAGGTATTGATGCAGGAATGATTGCAGGAGCTGTTATCTCCGGAGCTTATTTTGGAGATAAGATGTCTCCCTTAAGTGATACTACAAATCTTGCACCTGCAATGGCAGGTACAGACTTATTTACTCACATTAAGTACATGGCAATCACGACAATACCTACTATTACCATTACACTTATTGTATTTGTTATTATTAGTTTTAGCATTGACACCTCAGGGAGTGCAGATGTATCTTCACTACTCACTGTAATAGATAATACCTTTAATACAACTCCCCTATTATTTATTGTACCTCTTATAGTTATCGCACTTATCGTTAAAAAAACTAAGCCACTTATAGCCCTTACAGTTGGAGTCCTACTTGCTGCTGTATTTGCATTTATTTTTCAAGCAGATGTTTTAAAAGGCTTATCTAATTCTTCATTTTCTGCTGTGACAACAGCTATTTGGACTGATACTGCTATCACAACAACTAATGAAACCTTAAATGAACTCTTTAGCTCCGGCGGAATTACAGGCATGATATGGACCATCCTACTTATTTGTTGCGCTATGGTTTTTGGAGGGATTATGGACGGCATAGGCGCATTGTCTAAAATTACTGAAGCCTTATTAAGTATTGCAGACAGTATTTTTGGTCTTTTTGCAAGTACTGTAATTAGCTGTCTTGGTCTTAACGTTGTTGCATCAGACCAATACCTTGCACTTGTAATACCCGGAAAAATGTTTAAAAAAGCATATGAAGACAAAGGCTTAGCTCCAGAAAACCTATCAAGAACTCTTGAAGACTCAGGAACGGTAACTTCGGTACTTATCCCTTGGAATACCTGTGGCGCCTATCAAAGTAGTGTACTAGGAGTTTCTGTAGCAGACTATTTTGTGTACGCCGTATTTAATTGGTTAAGTCCATTCACAACCTTACTTTTTGCAGCTTTACGTGTGAAAATAAAAATGATGGCAGGTAAGAGCATTTCTTAAGCTTTCGCGAAAGCATTATTTTAATACAACATTAACGCACCTAAAGTAACGTATACGCGTAAAACCCAATTGCAATTTGTATTTTTATACTTTATAAACAAACTAAAACACATCTTATGGCATCTATAACTTTAGGCGGTAACGCTATCAATACAAATGGTGAATTACCGAAAGTAGGGCAAGCTGCTCCAAATTTTAATCTTGTCCGTACAGACTTAACTACGGCTACTCTTAATGATTTTAAAGGACGAAAAGTAGTACTAAACATATTTCCAAGTGTAGACACTCCAGTATGCGCAACCTCTGTTCGTGCTTTTAATGAGAAAGTAGCTACTTTAGAAAATACAGATGTATTATGTATCTCTAGAGATTTGCCTTTTGCTCAAGCTCGTTTTTGTGGTGCAGAAAACCTAGACAATGTAGTGTCTTTATCAGATTTTAGAGACGGTTCTTTTGGTCGTGATTACGGTGTAATTATAGAAGACAGTGCATTTGCTCAATTACACTCTAGAGCTATTGTAGTGGTAGATGAAAATGGAAACGTAGCTTATACAGAGCTAGTTCCAGAAGTTGGTCAAGAGCCTAATTATGAAGCGGCACTTAATAGTCTTTAATGCTCTTAACATTTATAAAAGGTAGAATAAAGGGAATCTATTATTCTCTTAAAGGAGGTGCCGAGTTATTACGCACAGAACCTAGTATTCAGGTTCAGTTTGCAGTAAGTATTCTTATTACCATTGCAGGCTTTTACTTTGCTATATCTCCTTTAGAATGGATTGCTCAAACTATCTGTATTGGGCTTGTTATGGGTGTCGAAGGTTTAAATACAGCTATAGAAGAAATAGCAGACTTTGTGCACCCAGAGCACCATCCTAAAATAGGCCGACTAAAAGACATAGCCGCAGGTGCTGTGGGAATTACCGCCCTCATCACCATTATTGTAGGTTGTATTATTTATATACCAAAGATATTTTAGTTATACCCCCATCTACCTAACTGTTAATTACCCTGTTCAAAAGATACGGTAACCCTATTCATATTATATCCTTTTTTAAGTTTCAGTGTTGTATTTTTAACATTGTAAACGACCTTTTTTAATGGCCAAAAAGAAAACTGAAAGTAAAGCAAAACCTAAAGTGGCAAAAAAGCCCTTTAAGCCCGTATCTATTAAGCTCACAAAGCAGCAACAGATAGTATTAGGGAGTTTTCTTTTTTTCTTAGGGATTGCTCTATTTATCTCTTTTGCCTCCTATTTATTTAGTTGGAAAGCAGACCAAAGCCTTATAGAAGAATTAGGAGACCGTGAAGCTCCTGCTTCTAACCTGTTGAGCAAGTTTGGTGCAGGTATTAGTAATGCTATTATGTATAAAGGGTTTGGAATTGCTTCTTTTATACTTGCATTTCTTATTTCAGTTACAGGTTTTTATTACTTTTTTGACAAAGCAAAAACAAAACTGCGCAACCTATGGTTTTGGGGAATTTTAGTAATGATTTGGCTTGCTATCTTTTTTGGTTTCTTCAAAGAAAAAAATGACCTCCTTGGAGGTATGGTTGGTTTTGAAATGAATGATTTTTTTCAAGATTACCTAGGATATATTGGTACTGTATTTCTTTTAACCTTTTTAGCTACGATATATGCCGTAGTACGTTTAAAAATAACGCCAGATAAGGTAATTGCTTATGTTGCCGAAAAGAGAAAACAATTTTCTAAAGAACTTCAAGAAGACAATGTCCCACAAGCAGCAGCAGTAGAAGATACAGAAGAAAAAGCCCCTTCTCAACCTATACAGCAAGTAGCAGCTACTGTAAGCTTAGAAGAAGACCCTCTTTCTGAAATAACCTTAAAAACAGACACTACAAAATCTACTTTTGAGCAAAATGTAGAAAACCTTCAACCTACTTTAGGTGCTAATAAAACACCTGAACAAGATGACACTCCTTTAGAAATAGAGGTTGCTGCTCCTGAAGAGGAAGTATCCATAGATGAATTAGAAGTTGAAGTAGAAAAACCTGTTGAAGAAGCCGAAGTTAAAAAGACACTTAGTGATAAGCTTGTCGCAGACTTTGGAGAATTTGACCCTACCCTAGAACTAGGTAACTACACCTTCCCTCCTATTGATTTATTAAAAGATTATACAAACGGACAAGGGATTACTATTAACCAAGAGGAGCTAGAAGAAAATAAAAACCGTATTGTAGAGACTCTAAACAACTACAAAATAGGAATTGCAAACATTAAGGCAACTGTAGGTCCTACGGTTACCCTTTATGAAATCATTCCAGAAGCGGGGGTTAGAATTTCAAAAATAAAGAACCTAGAAGATGATATAGCTTTATCTCTTAGTGCA
>CAZJRA010000128.1:0-5248 GCA_964548335.1 uncultured Flavobacteriaceae bacterium
AAGTAATCGTAGGACAGCACGAGTTTATAGACTTACTTATTGTCTCATTACTGTCTGATGGGCACGTACTTATAGAAGGAGTACCTGGTATTGCAAAAACTGTTACAGCAAAGCTATTTGCAAAAACCTTAGACACTAATTTTAGTAGGCTCCAATTTACGCCAGACCTTATGCCTAGTGATGTATTAGGAACCTCAATCCTTAATATGAAAACTAGTGATTTTGAATTTAAAAAAGGTCCTATTTTCTCTAATATCGTTCTTATAGATGAGATTAACCGTGCCCCTGCAAAAACGCAAGCAGCATTATTTGAGGTAATGGAAGAACGCCAGATTACAATAGATGGACATCGCTATCCTATGGCCCCTCCTTTTATGGTACTTGCCACGCAAAACCCTGTAGAGCAAGAAGGAACCTATGCATTACCAGAAGCACAATTGGACCGTTTCTTATTTAAAATAAAGGTAGACTATCCTTCTTTAGAGGAAGAGGTAAGTATTCTTGAAAATCATCATAACCGCAAAGGAAACGAAGCTCAAAAAGAAATAAACGCAGTCATCTCTCCTGCAAAACTACAAGCCTTTAGAGCGCAAACCCAAGACGTACTTATAGAAGAAAAAATACTAAACTATATCGCTTCTATAGTTGTAAAAACACGTACGCATCCGCATCTTTACTTAGGAGGGTCTCCAAGAGCCTCTCTTGCTATAATGAATGCTTCTAAGGCGTTTGCTGCTATCTCGGGAAGAGATTTTGTCATTCCAGAAGATATTAAGAGAGCCGTAACACCTGTATTACGCCACAGACTCATCCTATCTCCAGAAAGGGAGATGGAGGGAATGACTACAGAGCAAGTAATAGATATGATTGTACAGTCTATAGAAATCCCTAGATAAATTGGCTTTTATTAGGTTCATACAATCTCTATATGTAAACATTCGCTTGTTTTATATCCTTGCGGCTATTATGCTGTGTTTACTACTGTCCTATTGGTTTAATAATCTTTTCCCTTTAGGGATGCTATTACTAGTAGCCTTAAGTGTATTACTACTTATAGACGGTATCTCATTATGGCGCGGAAAAGACAAAATAAAAGCCCAACGTTTATTACCCGAAAAATTTTCTAATAGTGACCCAAATGATTTACCTATACACATAAGCAATCATTACAGTTTTAAAATAACTGCAGATGTTATAGAAGAAATCCCTATTCAGTTTCAAAAACGAGATTTTAAGAAAACGCTACGTATTGCTCAAAAAGACGAAACTTCTTTTAGTTATTCATTACGCCCGGTAGAACGTGGTGAGTATGTTTTTGGCAAGCTTAATGTATATGTGAGTTCTAACTTACAACTCCTTAAAAGACGGTACTCTTTTGAAAAAGACCAAATGGTAAAAGTATACCCTTCTTTTATCCAAATGAAAAAGTATGCTTTTCTAGCTTTAGACAATAGGCTTACACTACACGGCATGAAAAAAATACGCCGTATTGGTCATACAATGGAGTTTGAGCAGATAAAAGACTATGTAATAGGTGATGATGTACGCACCATAAATTGGAAAGCAACAGCAAAGAGAGCTAGCCTCATGGTTAATCAATTTCAAGATGAAAAATCACAACCCATATATAGCCTTATAGACGCAAGCCGTACTATGAAAATGCCTTTTAACGGGCTTAGCCTTTTAGATTATGCGATTAATAGCACACTTGCATTTTCTAACATTGCTCTTAAAAAGAAAGATAAAGTAGGGATGATTACCTTTGCTGAGGGTATTAAAAATCACCTCCCTGCTAGTAGTAAGAAAACACATCTCACTACCATTTTAGAAGTACTTTACAATATAAATACCAAATTCTTAGATGGTGATTTTGGAACGCTTTACAATCAAGTAAAACGTAAGGTAACACAACGCAGCCTGTTGCTACTATACACTAATTTTGAACATATAAGTGCTATGGAGCGACAGTTGGGGTACCTAAAAGCGCTTTCGCGAAAGCATATTCTCGTTGTTATATTCTTTAAAAATACAGAGTTAGACGAACTCGTATCTACTCCTGCCCGAGACACTCCAAGCATTTATCATAAAACCATTGCTCAAAAGTCTGATTACGACAAGAAAGTAATGGCTACCACGCTAGAAAAGTATGGCATACAAACCATACTTACAGCTCCAGAAGACCTTACTGTAAATACAATTAATAAGTATCTAGAGATTAAGGCACGAGGGATTTTGTAAAATCAATTAATTTTATGGAAAACCCTTTAGTTATTTATATATTCGCACTTTCTTAAACCACACGACTATGTCGACTGCATTGAGAGCAATCTCACCTATAGATGGGCGTTACGCCTCTAAAACCGATAGCCTTATTCCCTTCTTTTCTGAAGAAGCTCTTATAAAATATAGAGTAAAAGTAGAAGTAGAGTATTTTATTGCACTTTGCGAACTTCCGCTTCCGCAACTAGAAGGTATTGATAAACATCATTATATCGCTTTACGCGAAATGTACTCAGACTTCTCTACAGAAGATGCTCAGGCTATTAAAGATATAGAGCGAGTAACAAATCACGATGTAAAAGCAGTTGAATATTTTATCAAAGAAAAATTTGACGCTTTAGGTCTTCAAGAGTACAAAGAGTTTATACACTTTGGACTAACGTCTCAGGATATTAATAATACGGCAATCCCATTAAGTTTAAAAGATGCTGTAAACAGTGCGTACATTCCTTTATTATTGGAAGTGGTAGACCACTTACGCCAGTTTGCAGATGAGTGGGCTGCGATACCTTTACTTGCAAGAACACACGGTCAACCTGCGTCTCCTACACGTTTAGGAAAAGAAATACAAGTATTTGTAACTCGTATAGATGAGCAACTTAACTTATTAAACAATATCCCTAGTGCAGCAAAATTTGGCGGCGCTACCGGTAATTTTAATGCTCATAAAGTAGCGTATCCTACAATAGATTGGAAAGAGTTTGGAAATGGTTTTGTGCAAAACACTCTTAAACTACACCACTCCTTCCCTACCACACAAATAGAGCATTATGACCATATGGCTGCTTTATTTGATGGGCTTAAAAGAATAAACACCATTATTATAGACCTTAACAGAGATATGTGGACCTATATCTCTATGGATTACTTTAAGCAAAAAATTAAAGAAGGAGAAGTAGGCTCTAGTGCAATGCCTCATAAGGTAAACCCTATTGATTTTGAAAACAGTGAAGGGAATCTTGGTATTGCAAATGCAGTTTTTGAACATTTAGCAGCAAAACTTCCTATCTCAAGACTACAAAGAGACCTTACAGATAGTACGGTGTTACGTAACATCGGAGTTCCTATTGGACACACTCTTATCGGGATGCAATCGACACTTAAAGGGTTAAACAAATTATTGATTAACGAGCAAAAAATTACTGCCGACTTAGAAAATAATTGGGCTGTTGTTGCAGAGGCTATACAAACTATCTTACGAAGAGAGGGCTATCCTAATCCATACGAAGCTTTAAAAGCACTTACTCGTGTGAATGAACGTATTACTCAAGACTCTATTGCGGCATTTATAGATACTCTAGATGTTAATGAAGTAATCAAATCAGAATTAAAAGCGATTACCCCTCAAAATTATACGGGGATATAACTTAGAGATATTTTTCTAAGGTTAGTATACTTTTTAGTTCTTTAAAATTAGGATGTACCACAGGCTCCTTGACTACCTCGTGTTGCCAAGTAGTGTGGTACGGAATATGAAAAGCACGCCCCCCTATTTCTAATACAGGAAGGATATCACTCTTTACAGAGTTTCCTATCATCGTAAAGTCTTTGGGTTGGACACCTAATTTTGTAATGAGTTTTCTGTAGTTAGCAGGTTGCTTATCACTCATTACTTCTATATGGTCAAAATAGCCTGCTAAGCCTGATTTTTTAAACTTTCTTTCTTGGTCTAGCAAGTCACCTTTAGTGGCGACTATAAGCTTATCATGAGGCCTTTTTGAAGCTGTGAGGGCATCAAGTATCTCTTTTACCCCATCAAGTACTACTACAGGTGCATTAAGCATTTCTTTCCCTATATTGATAACACGAACCAATATCTCATTGGGAACTTTTCCATCGCTTATTTGTATCGCAACTTCTGTAAGAGATAGTGCAAAAGACTTAATCCCATACCCATATAAAGGGAGATTGTTAGTTACACACTCATATAGCTTTTTTGCACACTCCTCTCTCTCTAAAAAGTCTCTCATTAATCCAGAAAACTCCTTTTCTGCCTCTCTAAATAATGGTTCGTTTACCCACAGCGTATCATCTGCATCAAAAGCTATTACTTGGTTCATCATCTGGTAGGTGTCTTGTCCTGAAATATGGCTTATAGCGTGCAAATTAGAAAATTATTTTCGGATTAAGCACAAGCCATATTTTTAAATTTTACTATTTATGTGCAGTTTTAATGCTTGTAAATACAATGCAGGATGTAAAGCTTTATTTGATAGAATAGTAGTAAAGGGCAAGAGTAAAAAATTAGCGCTTATTGCAGTTTGTAATAAGCTATTAAAACAGGCTTTTGCTATTGTAAAAAGCGGTGTGGCATATGATGCAGAATATAGAAGTACACTTAAGGTTTAAAATAGCTAAAAAGGCTTGTTTTTTACCTCAGTTCTTTGTTGTAGCACGTTTTTATTATTCAACTTTCTTTTTATTTCAGCAATTTTCACAATCAGGTCCGATTTGTTCAAGTGAGTGATACATAATCGCATTCGGTTCAGTTTCTCCAAATCCAGTCAAATTATTATGGTATTCGAATAATTCTTTAAATCTCTCTTTTCTATCCGCTTTTGCTATTTTAAATCAGTTAGAGTATAATTCTGAAGCGATTGTGAACTCTTCTTTATCCAACATTGGAATTTCCATTTTATTCGATTGTTTGATTTTCTAAAACAAATTCATCGAACAGTATTTGTTCATTTTGCTTTTCAGTCGACATTTCAGATAGTTTTAAATCACTCATTCCTCTTGGCGAATAGAAAAACGTTTTCCAAATTGGTCTATGTTTAATAAAAATATTTTTCCCTCCAAATTCATCATGAGTATAGATTCCAATCCAAAATTTAGAGACGATTAAAATTCCGATTATTAATATTAAAATTCCTGTTTTTCTTTTCAATTCGTGAGTTTTCTCAAATGTGCTACAACTCCTAAATATACAACTATGATTATTATAAACTAAAAAAGCTCCCTGTTTAAA
>CAZJRA010000129.1:0-5239 GCA_964548335.1 uncultured Flavobacteriaceae bacterium
GGCGTGCACTTACTCCTTTTTGAAATTCATCAGAAGAGGCCCGAGCTCCCACACTCCAATAATACCCTTGGTCTATGTAGTAATTAAACTCGTAACGTAAGTTATCACCTATAATAAAATCTAAAGCGATGATATCATTATTAAAAAGTATATTTTTTCTGGTTAGGTTTACTAACGCAGCAGACCCGATAAGGTCATCAAAATGAAGGCCAGCTCTTATAAATTGCTTGTTTTCTGACTCCTGTAATTCTAGCGAAAGTGTTTTGCCATGGGGTGTATTAAGAAAGCGATGGCCGATATGTTTAAAGTTTTGCGTAGCAGAAAGATTGTTAATCCGATCTCCAAAATCTTCATAACTTACAGTTATAGGAGGTTTTAGTTTTAGTTTACTTAAGATATAAGACCGTGTGTAATTCTTGTTACCTGTAATAGTTATAGTTTCAATTCGTATACTGTCTTGTGGCTTGGGATTAGGGTGTATTTGTGTAGAGGAGCTTATAATATTAGTTTGCAATGGCGTCTTTTGACGTGATACTATTTCCTGCAAGGCATCTAATTGTGTTAAAGCAGCTTTTGTCCCCTTTTCAATAATAGCTTCTTTACTTCCAAAATCTACTACAGAATAATTACCTACATCAGGTCTTAAATAAACATTGGTACTGTCTTTTTTTGCCACCATCGCGGCGATGGCTTTATAGTTGCTAATTTGGACTAATATTTCTGGAGCAGTGTTAAGTTTATCTCTGGTGCGCAAGTCATCTTGAACATCTACTCCTATAATCACGTCTACTCCTTTTGCAAGTAATTCTTGAACGGGGTAATTATTTGAAACCCCACCGTCTATCAAGAGTTTATTACCTATTTCTACAGGGCTAAAAAGGCTAGGTAATGCTCCACTAGCGCTTATTGCTTCTGGGAGGTAACCATTTTCCAATAGCACTTGTTCTCCATTTTCTGCATCTGTAGCAATGCAAAGGAATGGGATAGGTAACTTACTAAAGTCTTGAATCTCGTTTACATGGTCAAAGGCTTGAACCAATAAATTGTAAGTGTTTTGTCCTTTAGAAAAAGATTGCGGTATAGATAGTTTAAATCGATTAAAAGGCAGTGTAATAGCATAACGCTCCGAGTCTTTTTTTTCATAAAAAGTTTTGGCATTTCTAGGAACATCATCTTGGATTATACGGGTAAAATCTGTGCTTTTTATAATTGAGTCCAATTGACTTGCATTATAACCAGAAGCATACAAACCACCTATAACAGCCCCCATGCTTGTTCCTGCAATATAATCTACTCTAACTCCTGCTTCTTCAAGAACTTTAATAACTCCCACATGGGCAAACCCTTTTGCTCCGCCGCCACTTAATACAAGTCCTACTTTAATATTATCTTTTTCTGGCACAACTTGACCTTGGGCTAAGCCCGATAGAATCAAGAAAATGCAGAGAATAAGATGTTTCATAGTATTAGCTGTTATAATAATTATAAATGAGCTGTGCTTTAGCGTTGCCTATAATTTCTGCAAGACTTTTTTTACTGGCTTTTTTAATATTAGAAATAGATCTAAAATGTTTGAGTAATTCTACACTTGTTTTTTCGCCTATTCCTGTAATTGTAGAGAGCTCTGTTCCTAATGCAGCACTACTACGTTTATTTCTGTGAAATGTAATACCAAAACGGTGAGCCTCATTACGTAATTGCTGTATGATTTTAAGACTTTCACTTTTTTTGTCTAGATACAAAGGAATACTATCGTCTGGATAGTATATTTCTTCTAATCTCTTAGCAATTCCTACAATGGCTATCTTACCTCTAAGGCCTAATGTTTCTAGTGCCTTGAGACCGCTAGATAATTGACCTTTACCTCCATCTACAATGATTAATTGAGGCAGCGGTTCTCCTTCATTTAATAGTCTTTTATAACGTCTAAAAACCACCTCTTCCATACTCGCAAAATCATCGGGACCCTCAACCGTTTTAATATTAAATTTACGATAATCTTTTTTACTTGCTTTACCGTTTTTAAAAACAACACAAGCAGCGACGGGATTTGTTCCTTGTATATTAGAATTATCGAAACACTCTATATGTCTTGGTTCTTGAGATAACCGTAAATCAACCTTCATTTGTGCCATAATCCTGTTAGTATGCCTATCTGGATCTACAATTTTAGTTTGTTTAAAACGCTCCATCCTAAAATACTTGGCATTTCTTTCAGAAAGCTCTAGTATTCTTTTTTTATCTCCTAGTTTAGGTACGGTTACTTTTAAGTCAGTACCTAATGCTAATGGCATTGGGACATAAAGTTCTTTAGACTGTGAGTCAAACCGCTGCCGTATCTCTACAATTCCCAATTCTAGAAGTTCTTGGTCTGTCTCGTCGAGTCGTTTTTTAAGCTCTAAGGTATGGGAGCGTATAATGGCTCCGTGTGCGATTTGTAAAAAATTTACATATCCATATCCTTCATCACTTATGATAGAAAATACATCTACATTATTAATCTTAGGATTAACCACCGTGCTTTTTGCTTGATAGTTTTCTAATACGTCTAACTTTTCTTTTATAAGTTGGGCTTCTTCAAACTCCATTGCTGCTGCGTGGGTTTTCATCTGCTCCCTAAACTGGTCTAACGAATTTTTAAAATCTCCTTTTACAATCTGGCGTATATGGTTAATATGGTTATGATATTCTGTTTCAGACTCCTTGTTCTCACAAGCGCCTTTGCAGTTACCTAAATGATACTCCAGGCACACTTTAAACTTACCAGCATCTACTTTCTCTTTAGATAAATCGTAATTACAAGTACGTAGTTTATATAAACTCTTTATTAAATCAAGTAGGGTTTTTACCGTCTTCATACTTGTGTACGGTCCATAATACTCACTCCCATCTTTAATTACTTGCCTTGTTGGGAACACTCTAGGAAAACGTTCATTTTTAATGCAAATCCAAGGATAAGTTTTGTCATCCTTGAGCATGACATTGTATCTAGGTTGATACTTTTTTATCAAATTATTCTCTAGGAGTAACGCATCTGTTTCGGTAGCAACAACAATGTGTTTTATGTCTACTATTTTTTTAACTAACGTGCGTATACGACTATTGTCTTGTACCTTATTAAAATAAGATTGGACACGCTTTTTTAGATTTTTTGCTTTGCCTACATAGAGCAATTTTTCATCCTTATCGTAATATTGGTAGATACCAGGACTTGTTGGAAGAGTCTTAATTTGTATGTCTAAAGAAGCTTGTGGCACAACTCAAAGATATATATTCTTGTTGAGTACGCTTTAGCGAAAGCTTTAAAAATATCTTTAATCTCTTTTTTATAATTACGTAAATTGCAGTTAGATTAAAGCATATAATATAACCTCTCCTATGAATCTTAAAATTCTTTCTAGAAACGCTCATTTATACTCTACTAAAAGGCTTGTTGAAGCAGGCTTACAAAGAGGGCATAGTGTTGAAGTAATTGATCCTTTGGGGTGTGATCTTATTATTGAAAAAAAACGTCCAACAGTAAGTTACAAAGGAAGGCTTTTAGATACTACAGATGCTATACTACCTCGTATAGGAGCTTCTATTACGTATTATGGTACTGCTGTAGTGCGTCAGTTTGAAATGATGGGAGCATTTACAACTACGAGTTCGCAAGCGTTAATACGTAGTAGGGATAAACTACGTAGTTTACAGCTATTGTCTAAGGCAGATTTAGGACTTCCTAAGACTATTTTCACAAATTACTCTAGAGATGTAAAAAACGTAATTGATAGTGTAGGAGGTGTTCCTTTAGTCATCAAATTATTAGAAGGGACACAGGGTCTAGGGGTCGTTTTAGCCGAAACAGAAAATGCAGCAGAGTCTGTTATAGAGGCTTTTAATGGTCTTGAAGCAAGAGTAATTGTTCAAGAGTTTATAAAAGAGGCTAGAGGAACTGACATAAGAGCTTTTGTGGTAGATGGTAAGATTGTAGGAGCGATGAAACGACAAGCAAGAGAAGGAGAGTTTCGTTCTAATTTACATAGGGGAGGTACAGCACGTATCATTACATTGACTCGAGAAGAAGAGCGAGCAGCTATTAAAGCTGCAGAGACTTTAAAGCTAGGTATTGCAGGGGTAGATATGTTACCAAGTGCACGAGGCCCTCTTATATTAGAAGTAAATTCTTCGCCAGGGTTGGAGGGGATAGAAAGAGCTACAGGGACTGATATAGCAACAGAAATTATTAATTACATTGAACGTAATAAAAAATAAGATGATCGGAATAGATACTAATAATATACTTACTTTACTAGGACAAAAAATCCTTCCAGGAAAGAGTGCTACAGTAAATTTTAATCTCGCAAAATTATATACTACCTCTACTGTTGAGGTGCCTATTATCGTAGAAAGAGCCAAAGAAAAAGGCCCTGTAATTTTAATGACCTCTGGAATTCATGGGGATGAAATTAATGGGGTTGAAATTGTGAGACAAATTATTGCGAAGAAGATTAATAAACCCAAAAAGGGAACGATTATATGTATCCCTGTTCTTAATATTTTTGGGTTTCTAGATATGAAAAGGGCTTTTCCAGATGGGAGAGATCTTAATCGTGTTTTTCCAGGAAACCCTAGAGGATCGTTAGCGAGTAGGTTTGCCTATCAGTTTGTAAAAAAGATACTTCCTGTTGCAGACTTATGCCTTGATTTTCATACAGGAGGTGCAAGCCGTTTTAATGTGGCACAAACACGGGTAGATCCAGAAAATGAAACCATAAAAGAGTATGCAACTATTTTTAATGCTCCTTTTACGCTTAACTCTAAGACTATTCCTAAATCATATAGATCCACTTGTTCTAGATTAGGCATTCCTATTTTATTGTTTGAGGGCGGAAAGTCTAAAGTAAGTGATAAAGCAATTGCAAAGGAAGGTGTAGATGGAGCAATGAGAGTATTAAACCACTTAGGTATGCTGGATGATAGTTTTGAAGTGCCTGTTCCAAAACAAGAATCAGTTTTAATAAACGCGACACGTTGGGTAAGAGCAAAATATAGCGGTTTATTACATATTAAAGTTGTTTGTGGACAGTTTGTAGAAAAAGGTCAAAAGATAGCAACAATAACAGATCCTTATGGGCGATTTAGACATCCCGTTAATGCACCTAGGGATGGATATATTATTAATGTAAATGAAGCATCGCTTGTTTATCAAGGAGATGCGATTTTTAATATTTCTAAAGACACCGGAATAAGTGAAAAA
>CAZJRA010000130.1:0-5229 GCA_964548335.1 uncultured Flavobacteriaceae bacterium
TTAAAAGCTCAGTGTTAAGAATTCTATTGTTTACTACAGAAGGTGTTGCGGTGTTTAATGGGCGGTATAGCCCAGGTTCTCCAGGTACGGCTTCGTAGGGTATAGAAACGCCTGTTTCAGAATTCTGAATACTCATCTCATCTAATACAGCAGGCTGTATCTCATCAAAAAATGATGTAGATAAAGACACTCTTATAGCCGCATCTGTATATTCTTGTGAAGTATCTACACGTATTAATGCGTCTACAATAAGGCGTGGTTCTTCACTATCTAAATCTACTTCTATCACTTCTTCACAAGAAGATAAACCTATGAGCAATATAAGTAGTGTAACTCGTTTGAGTAGATATGTGGTGCTATTTTTTGTAGTTATATCCATAGCTCTTTAAAATTTGAAATTGTACGTTACAGAAGGAATTATCCCGAAGATAGAAGTTCGTATAGCTTCATTTGCTCCTGTATCTAAATTCTGCCTAAAGTTAATAGCCGCAGCATTCATCCTATTATAAAGATTGTATACACTAAAAATCCACTCGGCATTCCATTTTCTATTTTGGTTTTTATTAGGAGTAAGCGTTGCGCTTACGTCTAAGCGATGAAAAGAAGGAAGTCTTTGCGCGTTGCGAGGTCCAAAAGTGGGGATTACAATATCTTGAAATTCAAACTGACCTACAGGGAAATTAGTAGGCTGTCCTGTTTGGTATAAGAAGTTTCCTCCCAAACGCCATTTCTTATTAATATCATACGAGGCATTTAACGAAATATCGTGTGTTTTGTCAAAAGGAGTATTGTACCATTCTCCGTTGTTAATTCCTAGTTCATTTTCATTACGTCCAGGAGTTCGTTGCTCAGATTCAGATAGCGTGTAAGCAAGAAACCCCTTTAATTTACCATTATTCTTTCTCAATAAAAATTCAAGACCATAAGCTCGTGCTTGTCCTTGTAAAATAACTTCTTCAATCTCGTTATTAGCAATAAGCTGCGCGCCATCTATATAATCAATACGCCCGTCTATGTCTTTATAAAAGACTTCTGTTTCTAGAGAGTATTCGCTTTCGCGAAAGCTAAAGCTTTTAAAATACCCTAAGGCATATTGGTCTAAAATCTGAGGGCGTGTAAATGGCCCACTAGGAGTCCATACATCTAAAGGGGTAGGGGAGCTTGTATTAGATAAAAGGTGTAGGTACTGTGAAAGTCTAGTATAACTAGATTTAATAGATGTATCATCGTTTAACGCATAGGCTAATGCGAGTCTAGGTTCTAGATTATTAAAAGTAGCAAGGCGATCACTACGAGAGAGTGAGGTGTCTACATCTATAGGGTCTGCGCTTTGGTAAATTAATAAAAAAGGGTCAAAAACCACAGCTTCATCATTATTGTAGATATTAACTTCATCTTGTCCTAATCGTGTGAAATTACTGTATCGTAATCCGTACTGTAACGATAACTTATCATTGAGTTTATGCTCTACATCTACGTATGCAGCAAACTCATTAGCAAATTTTTTTGTGAGTTGGCTTTCTACAATTCCAGAGTCAGGGCGACTTGGTGCTATTTCTCCAGGATTAAAAGTGTAGTATAAATTATTAATCCCAGTATATACTTTAACCTTGTCATTAAGGTAGTAAGTAAGGTCATACTTTAAGTTAATGTTAGATATTCCAGATTCCCAATCAAATCCTACAAAATCAAGGTTAAGACCATAAAAATAATCACTGTAAATAAACGAAGCGCTAGAAAATAGCTTATCAGAAAAAATATGACTCCAACGTAGGTTACCTAAAGCATTTCCATATGTATTTTCAAAACTATCTGATACGTTAAATAAATCCCTTCCAAAATATCCAGAAAAATAGATGCTATTGTTATCATTGATCTTATAATTAAGCTTGGTGTTAAGGTCATAAAAAGAAGCTCTATTATCGTTGTCTGAGAATGCTAGGAATAAATGTGCATACGAAGCTCTTCCTGCAACTAAAAAAGAGGCTTTATCTTTTATGATAGGAGCTTCTACAAGTAATCTACTCGCAACAGCACCTATCCCACCTGTTGCTTTAAATTTTTTGCTATTTCCTTCTCGTTGGGAGATGTCTAGAACAGACGAGACTCTTCCTCCATAGCGTGAAGGAATACCTCCTTTGTATAACTTTAAGTCTTTAATTGCATCGGGATTAAAAACAGAGAAAAACCCAAATAGGTGAGAGGAGTTAAAGATAGTAGCTTCATCTAATAAGATGAGGTTTTGATCTGCAGCGCCACCACGTACGTTAAAACCAGAAGCACCTTCTCCTGCACTAGTAACACCTGGAAGTAATAGTATGGCTTTAACCACATCTGCTTCCCCTAAAACGACAGGAATGTTTTTAATAGTTTCTGAGGTAAGTGCATTTACACTCATTTGCGGTTTGCGTATTCTTACCCGTTTTACATTTTCTTGTATAACTACTTCGTCAAGACTTTGACTTTGTGGTTTAAGTACAAGGTTACGCTTTATGTCTTCGTCTAAGATTATGGTTTCAACGATATCTTGATATCCTAGGTAACTTACTCTTAGTTTATAAGTGCCTTCGGGCAGGGTTATAGAATAAAAGCCATACGAATTTGTAGTAACACCTTTAGACACTTCAGGGAATAAAACGTTTACGCCAATAAGAGTCTCATTATTCCCTGTATCTGTGATAGCACCGCTTATAGTATATTTTTCTTGTGCATTAACCAGGAAGAAACTAACGAATAAGAAGAGTATTAAAAGACTCTTTTTCATATAGAAATTCTTTGACGTAAAGCTACTGCCTATTTTTAAAAATTTGTGTTAAAAAAGAAACCGTCTAGAAAATAATTTCTAGACGGTTTCTTTCTTATTTAAAACCTTGTGTTTGGACTAAAAATCTTAACCGTCTATTAAGCTATTAAGAGTTGTACTTGGTCTCATGGCTGCACTTGTCTTTGCAGAATTTTGGTGGTAGTACCCTCCAATATCCATAGGACTTCCTTGAGCATCGTTAAGCACTTTGATAATAGTAACTTCTTGTTCTTGTAATGCTTGTGCTAAAGGTTGAAATTCTTTTCTAAGATTTTCATTCTCATTTTGAGTAACCAGCGCTTCAGCCCAGTACATAGCAAGATAAAAATGACTTCCTCTATTATCTAGTTCGCGTACTTTACGAGAAGGCGATTTTTTGTTTTCAAGAAACTTAACAGTTGCTTGGTCTAGAGTTGATGCTAGAACCCCTGCTTTTTCGTTTCCTGTCACTTCTGATGTATGTTCTAAAGAAACCGCTAGAGCTAAGAACTCTCCTAAAGAATCCCAACGTAAATGCCCTTCTTCTAAAAACTGTTGGATATGCTTAGGGGCACTTCCTCCTGCACCTGTTTCAAAAAGACCACCACCGTTCATTAACGGAACAATAGAAAGCATTTTTGCACTTGTACCTACTTCTAGCATAGGGAAGAGGTCTGTGTTATAATCACGTAATACATTTCCTGTTACAGATATAGTATCTTTTCCTTCTTTAATTCTTATAAGAGTGGCTTTTGTAGCTTTTACAGGAGAAAGAATCTGTATGTCAAGACCATTTGTGTCGTGATCTTTTAGGTACACAGTTACTTTCTTAATAAGTTCTGCATCGTGCGCTCTGTTTTCATCTAACCAGAAAATAGCAGGAGTGTTAGAAAGCCTTGCTCTTTTTACAGCTAGTTTAACCCAGTCTTTAATTGGAGCATCTTTTACCTGACACATTCTCCAGATGTCACCTTGCTCTACAGCGTGCTCTGTAATAACAGTTCCGCTAGCGTCTATTACTTGTACTTTACCTGATTTTTCAATCTCAAAGGTCTTATCGTGAGAACCATACTCTTCTGCCTTTTGAGCCATAAGCCCTACATTAGGAACAGTACCCATAGTAGTTGGATCAAAAGCACCGTGCTCTTTACAGAAGGCTATAGTTTCTTGGTAAATGCCCGCATAGCTACTATCAGGTATGACAGCTTTAGTATCTTGTGATTTACCTTCTTTATTCCACATCTGTCCAGAATTTCTAATCATTGCAGGCATAGAAGCATCTATAATTACATCACTAGGAACGTGTAAGTTTGTGATGCCTTTGTCAGAATTTACCATGGCAAGATCTGGACGTTGCTTGTAGCAAGCATCTATAGCTTCTTTTATTTCGTTAGCCTGAGCTGTAGGTAATTCATCTATTTTAGAAAGTAAATCTCCAAAGCCATTATTTACATCCACGCCTAATTCTTCAAATACGGTTTCATATTTTTCAAAAACAGGAGCAAAGAAAACTCTTACCGCATGTCCAAAGATTTTAGGGTCTGAGACCTTCATCATCGTTGCTTTCATGTGTAATGAGAAAAGTACTCCTTGTTTTTTTGCATCTTCTATTTGCTCTGTCAAGAAGTTTATTAATGCACTTTTCTGTAGTACAGATGCATCTATAATTTCACTTTCAAGTACAGGTGTAGTTTCTTTTAATATAGTCGTATTTCCAGAGGTGTCTAAGTGTTGTATTTTAAGATTACCTGCTTGTGCTATAGTAACTGATTTTTCGTTGTTTCTAAAATCACCAGAAGACATTGTAGCTACGTGCGAAGCAGAATTTGAGCTCCATGCTCCCATGCTGTGAGGATTGTTCTTTGCATATAGTTTTACTGGTTTTGGGGCTCTTCTGTCTGAGTTCCCTTCCCTTAGTACTGGATTTACAGCACTTCCTAAAACCTTTGAGAACTTTTTACGTAAAGCTATTTCTTCTTCTGTTTCAGGTTCTTCTGGAAAATCGGGGATCTTATATCCGTGACTTTGTAATTCTTTGATAGCAGCTTGTAGTTGTGGTACAGATGCACTAATATTAGGGAGTTTAATAATGTTAGCCTCCGGTTTTTTTGCAAGACTTCCAAGCTCTCCCAATGCATCCTCATGTTTTTGTGCATCTGTTAAGTACTCAGGAAAGTTAGCAAGTATTCTTGAAGCTAGAGATATGTCCTCCACATCTATAAAGATGTTAGAAGATTCTGTAAATCGCTTAACAATAGGAAGAAAAGAATGCGTTGCAAGCATAGGTGCTTCATCTGTCAAGGTATATTTTAATATTGTTTTAGTATCTGCCATAGTTATTTTTTTAAAGCGCTAAACTATAGATGTATAGTTTGTTTTAAGGAATACAAATATAGTTATTAAATATGTACCAATTTCCTAATTCTTTGTCAAACTTTTTCTTCAGT
>CAZJRA010000131.1:0-5221 GCA_964548335.1 uncultured Flavobacteriaceae bacterium
AGTTTATAGGACATTCTTACTTTTTATATTTTATCTTTATGCTCCTTGATTCTTTTTTTCAAATATACAATATATCCGGTGTATAGTGATTTGTCGTGTTTATTTGTTGTGATGTAAAAGCAAAACTGTTCTTCTTTATTTTCAATCATATTTATTGACTGATTTAACGAGTCTTACGACTTCGTGGTAGGTTTTGGAATTTGATTTAGTTTCAGCTCATTAACAAACCTCTGTAATTTTGTTACATCTTTAGCCCCTGGTTCTATTTCAAACTTACTATTTACATCAAGGATGATAATAGGAAGTTCTGTAGCTAATATTTTTTTTAATTTATCTACTTCGCCTAAGCCTATCCCACCGCTTAATACGATAGGTGTTGTAGATGAGTATTCTTTTAAAGCATTCCAATTAAAGGTGTATCCATTTCCGCCTTTTTCTTTTCCTTTGGTGTCAAACAAAAAAGCATCCACAAGCCCTTCGTAGGGTTTGAGTTGGTTAAAATTAAAATGGTCTTTTATTGAAAAAACTTTCAATATTTTAAGCTGTTCTTGTGATGGCGGAGTTATTTTAATACCACGTAATTCTTCGATATAACCTGGCGACTCATCGCCGTGTAATTGAATCACGTCCAAATGGTATTGCTCTATTTTTGCTTTCGCGAAAGCAATATCAGCATCTACAAATACGCCTACTTTTTTGATATTCTCAGATAGTGTAGGAATCTCCATTCCTTCAAAATCCCGTTTGCTCTTACCATAAAATATAAAGCCCAAGTAGTCTGGCTGCAAAGCAGCGACTTCTTGAGTATTGTATTTCATTCCGCAGACTTTAAGTTTCATTGTCATCTCAGCCTAACCCTCTTCTCAAAGAGAGAGAGCAGGTCTTTAATTTATTAGTTATAATTGTGAGATAAACGTTTTTGCGCTCTCACCTGGATTATCTGTTTTCATAAAGTTTTCTCCTATTAAGAATCCTTCAAATCCGTGAGGTTTTAACTCTTTTATCGCTTCTATAGAAGAGATTCCGCTTTCAGACACCTTTACAAACTCATCTGGGATTTGCTTAATAAGTTCTTTACTAGTCTTAAGGCTTACCTCAAAGGTTTTTAAATTTCTATTGTTAATGCCCAACATATCTACAGACAGCATAATAGATTTTTGTAGCTCTTCTTCATTATGAGATTCACAAAGTACGTCTAAGCCTAGTTTTTTTGCCACAGTAGAAAAAGTTTCTATTTGCTTTCGCGAAAGCGTAGCTGCTATTAATAATATGGCATCTGCTCCGTGCGCTTTGGCTTCTATTATTTGATACTCATCTACGATAAATTCTTTACGTAATAACGGGAATGTACTCGAAGCCCTTGCTAATAATAAATCATCTAGACTTCCTCCAAAATACTTACCATCTGTTAATACAGACATCCCGCTTACACCCGCTTTCTCATAACCACTAGCAACGTCTTGAACGCTCAAACCATTATTAATTACAGATTTACTTGGAGACCTACGCTTGTGCTCTGCAATAATGCCAGAACCATTTTTAATGGCCCTTGCTAGAGACTGTGTCTCTCTTTTAAAAAGAGTTGATTGCTCTAACTGATGCACAGAAATAAGGCTTTTGCGTAAAGCAACTTCTTTAATTTTATCTGCTGTTATTTTATCTAGTATTGTCATTTCTGTAGAGGCAGAAATCTCATCTACCCAATCATATTTGTTATTATTGTCATTTCTGCGAAGGCAGAAATCTCATTATTTGCTTAACGCAATTAACTTGTCTAATTTCTCTTTTGCCTTACCACTCACTAAACTCTCTTTTGCTTGGTCAAATCCTTCTTGAGGAGTGAGTCCCTTAACCGTAGCAATGGCCATTCCTGCATTTGCACAAACCACATTATTTTGAGCCTGTGTTCCTTCTCCAGATATTACTTTTTTAAAGATTTTAGCAGATGCCTCTACCGTATCTCCTCCATAAATGTCTTTTTGAGAATGTGCGCTTACGCCAAAATCTTCTGGCTTTAACATCATCTCGGTATGATTTGTAATAGCCTTGGTAGGGCCTGTAAGTGATATTTCATCATAGCCGTCTAATGCGTGAAGGATGGTGAAATTTTTATCTCCTTTCTGATAGAGATATCCATACATCCTAGCAAGCTCTAGATTAAAAACGCCTACAAGTTGGTTTTTTGGAAAGGCAGGGTTTACCATAGGCCCTAACATGTTAAAAAAGGTCTTTACGCCTAATTCACGACGTATAGGTGCTACGTTTTTCATTGCTGGATGAAAAAGCGGAGCGTGTAGTACACACATACCCACTTCGTCCATAGAGCGCTTTAAGAAATCTATATCATTGCTAAAAGTAATGCCCATATGCTCCATTACATTACTACTACCACTTACAGAACTTACACCGTAATTTCCGTGCTTAGTAACGTGTACTCCAGCTCCTGCAGTTACAAAGCTAGACAGAGTTGAGATGTTAAAGGTGTCTTTTCCATCCCCTCCAGTACCACATAAGTCTATAGTGTTGTAATCTTTTAAATTTACTGCTAGGCAAAGGTCTAGTAGCGCATCTCTAAAACCTTCTAATTCTTCTACCGTAATGCTTCGCATCATATATACCGTAAGAAAAGAAGCAATTTCATTAGAATTATATTTTCCTTCGGATATAAGCACAAGTACTTCTCTAGCCTCTCTTTTTGAGAGTATCTCACGATTGATAAGTCTGTTTAATAATTGTTTCATAGTCTTTCTTGCGTATAGATTGCTAGCTTTTTACTATTGGGGTGTTTATCTCTAGTTTACCCAATTTTTTATCATTTCTTTTCCTTGTGGTGTGAGTACACTTTCTGGATGAAACTGCACACCTCGCACATCATACTCTCTATGACGTAACGCCATTATTTGTCCATTTTCATCCCTAGCAGTAACTTCTAGGCTTGCAGGAAAATCATCTTGGGCTACCACCCAACTGTGATAACGTCCCACTTCAATACTAGAGGAAAGCCCTTTGAATAGTATAGTGTCTTCTTCTATAATATTTATCTTAGTGGCTATGCCATGAAATACCTGTTCTAGGTTTGTTAAGCTTCCTCCAAAGGCTTCTCCTATAGCTTGCTGTCCTAGACATACTCCAAGAATGGGTTTTGAGGGAGCGTATTGCTTGATGACTTCTTTTAATAAACCGGCTTCATCTGGAACACCAGGGCCTGGAGACAATAATATTTTATCATAAGATTCTAAATCATCTATATGAAACTGGTCGTTACGAAGTACTGTAACGTGACAATCTAATTCTTCTAGGTAGTGCACAAGATTGTACACAAAGCTGTCATAATTATCTATTACTACTATTTTCTTGTTCATGTCTATATTTCTTCTGCTAGCTCTAATGCCTTTGTTAATGCTCCTAGTTTGTTGTATACCTCTTGAAGCTCTTTTTCTGGTTCGCTACCCGCTACAATTCCTGCGCCAGCTTGATAATGTAAATTGTGATTTTTACTTAAAAAGCTACGTATAATGATGGCGTGGTTAAAGTTTCCGCTAAAATCCATAAAGCCTATAGCGCCTCCGTAAAAATCTCTATTTACAGCTTCGTATTTTTCTATGAGCTGCATAGCCATATGTTTAGGCGCGCCACTTAAAGTACCTGCAGGAAAAGTATCTGCAACTACTTGTAAGGTATTACTTCCTTCTTTAAGAGTGGCTGTAACTTTACTTACAAGGTGAATAACGTGAGAGAAAAATTGTATTTCTCTATTTGTATCTACCGTTACATTATGTCCATTTCTAGATAGGTCATTACGTGCTAAATCTACGAGCATTACGTGCTCGCTATTTTCCTTTTCATCAAGAGCAAGTTCTTTTGCGAGTTGCGCATCTTGTTCGTCATTACCAGTACGTTTGAAGGTTCCAGCAATAGGGTGAATTTCTGCTTGATTGTCTTGAACAATAATTTGCGCTTCTGGAGAACTTCCAAATATTTTAAAATCTCCATAGTCAAAATAAAATAAGTATGGCGACGGGTTAATACTGCGCAGTGCACGATATACATTAAACTCATCTCCTGTAAATGGCTGACTAAAGCGTTTACTAGGTACAATTTGAAACACATCTCCTCGTTGACAATGTGTTTTGCAAGTAGCGACTAGGGCTTTAAAATCTTTGTCAGAAATACTCGTAGTGGTTTCTCCATTTCTAGAAAAATCAAATTGGGCAAAAGACTTAGTTTTAATCAGGTCTGCAATGATTTCGGTATTATCTTTTCCGTCTAGGCTATGACAAAACACATACGCTTCATTATTAAAATGATTAATAGCAATTACGTTTTGATAAACCGCATAGTATAAATCGGGTACTTGTAGGTCATCCTCTTTTTTTGTTATCCTAAGGTCTTCATAATAACGTACGGCATCATAAGACATATATCCAAAAAGGCCGTTGTTTATAAATTTAAAAGAAGAGGGAGTGGAAGAGAACGCTTTCGCGAAAGCATCTAAAATCTCAACAACATCTGTTTGCTTGTTAATTGTTTCTTTGCTTTCTGTTCCGTCTGGAAACTGCTGTGTAATTTGCTCGTTTTCTACTTTAATAGAAGCTATAGGATTGCAACAGATGTAGCTAAAACTATTGTCATTTGCGTGATAATCACTACTCTCTAATAGCAAACTATTAGGGAAATAATCTCTAAGTCTTAGGTATACCGAAACAGGAGTGATGGTATCTGCTAAAAGCTTTTTGTGATATGTAGTTAATTTATATTTCATTAGATTGTAAAATGCAAGCAGCCCGTCGTAAGACAGGCTGCTTTTATGATATATTCATATAGGCGATGCTTACGAAAACGTTTGTTGTTCGTGCCACCACCAAGTATGTACTGTATTGTTTTTCATAGTTACTGCAAATATATAAAGGCATACTCAATAAAAAAAATGCTTATAAAAAATTATAATCTTATATAAAGATACGAAGAGTTGTTATATGTGTAGACTCATTGTAAGTTCAAATTTATTATGAATTGCTTTGTTTTTTAGCCCATCTAAAAAGCCTCCAGTATCATATATGATGTCATACTTTGTGCGGTCTACTTCAAATGTTGTTGTAAAGTTGTTTCTAGATTTTATTAATTGTATGTGTGTTGTTTCTGTATGGCCTTTAATCGTAAGTTCACCTACTACGTTATACAAAGAACCGTCATTAGAAGTTGCCTCTGTTATTTTAAAAGT
>CAZJRA010000132.1:0-5178 GCA_964548335.1 uncultured Flavobacteriaceae bacterium
TCTCAAGTATTTTTAAAGAAAAAGGAGAGATCTATTTTAGAAAGAAAGAAGCTGCTTATCTTATTGAGTTGACAGAGACTATTAAAGATAAAACTATAATTTCTCTTGGGGGAGGGACTCCGTGTTATGGTGTAAATTTAGAAACTATAAAAAAGACAGGTTCAATCTCTTTATATCTTAATACTTCTGTTCAAGAGTTAACAGCTAGGCTGTGGGGCGAAAGATCAAAAAGACCGTTGATTAGTCTTCAAGAATCTCAAGAAAGTCTAGAAGAATATATTAGAAAGCATCTTTTTGAAAGAGGCTTCTATTATAATCAAGCTAGGCATAGTATTAAAACCAATGATAAAAGTGTAAATGATATTGTTCAAGAAATAATGACCGAATTATTCTAAAACAGCCATGTCATTCCCTTTTCTAAAGGTAACTTTTACAGATTCGTTTAAAGAAGTACTTAAAGAAATTCCTTTAAAATCTGCTTTTACGGGATATTTTTTATGATTTCTATTTACGAGTACAGCAGTCTTAAAACGCTTAAGGGGTACTTGTAAAAAATGTTGTACTCCATAAACTAAAGTGGTTCCAGAATTAAGAACATCATCTATTAACACAATTGATTTTTCTTGATATTCCTCTGGGCTAAGACTTGTTTGGATAGTGCCTAGGGGGTGTTCCTTATCCATATCTACTTTACAAAGCGTAATCGAAAATGGTGCTATCTCTTGTAGTACTTGTTCTAGGCGTAAAGCAAATTTGTAGCCATTAGAGGCTATGCCTGCAAGTACTATTTCCTTCTCATTTGCATTACTTTCATAAATTTGGTATGCAATACGCCTAGTTTTGTGGGCAATCGCTTTATGATCTAGTATTTTTTCTAACTTCACTTTCATAGAGGTATTGATTATATAAAATTATAAGCTATTATTCTTCGCTATCGGAGTCAACAAGGCCATCATTTTTATAGACTTCGTCTATGTCTCTTCGGTCTTTTTTGGTAGGACGACCAGTTCCTTTTTTTCTGTAATAATCTTTAGAATACTTTAATAAATCCAGTTTTTCTAAATTTTCTTTAGGAGTAATATCTTTTCTGTAAATGTCTACTAGTTTTGCTCCTAATCTGCTTTCTGGTAAATCAAGCACTTGTAAAACATAGTTTATTTGGTTTTTACGCACACTTAATATGTCCATTGGGTATATATTTCTACTAGGCTTTACAATGGCATCATTAACCTTAACGTGCCCCTTCTTAACGGCATTGGTAGCGATAGAACGAGTCTTAAAGTAGCGAGTACACCATAAGTATTTATCCACTCTCATATTATTTGCTCTTAAATAGACGTTAATGTAGGGTAAAATCGTTTCAAAAATACGTCAAAATTGTATCTTGCATTAAAAATTAGGAGAATGAAAATTAGAAATTATATAGGGTTATTAATAATTGCACTTTTCACGGTAACGTGTTCTAGTGATGATGATGATGATGGAATTTCTTCAGCTTTTGTTTTAAGAGATAGGGGAGAGCAGTCTATTCTTGAAGATGAAATGATTAGATCTTATTTGCAAACTCACTTTTATAATTATGAAGAGTTTCAAAACCCTCCTGCAGATTTTGATTTTAAAATTAGGTTTGACAGTATCACAGGAGTAAATGCAGATAAAACACCTCTTATAGACCAAGTAAGAGATACTACTTACAATAGGTTTGATACAAACAATACGTTATACAAGCTTACTGCAAGAGCAGGTCAAGGAGATATGCCTAAGAGTACATTTACAGATTCTATCTTTATGAATTTAAAAGGAGAGAATCTATCTGGTGGAACATTTGAGAATTTTCAAAATCCAGGATGGATTGATTTAGTGAATACAGTAGATGGATTTATGCAAGGTTTAAGTAATGTGCGTGGAGGTACTGGTTTTACTCAAAACAATGATGGAACGATTTCTTTTAATAACGATTATGAGATAGGGGCAATTTTTGTTCCTAGTGGTCTTGGGTTTTTTGCATCTCCTCCAGATGATAATATCCCTTTATACTCGACATTAGTTTTTACGTATGATGTTTTTGATGTAAATATATCAGATCATGATAACGATGGTATTATCACTTTTTTAGAAGATATAGATAGTAATGGATTTTTAAGGGACGATATAGATAATACGGATGGTGATGATACATTTAATTTTGAAGATACAGATGATGATGGTGATGGGGTGTTAACAGAATTGGAAATAGTTTTTGCTACAGAAACAATAACTAATCAACAAGGAGAGGTAGAAGAAGTAGAGGTGTTTGATTCTTTTTTAGATACTGATGGTGATGGTGTTAGTGATCATCTAGATGAAGATGACGACGGTGATGGTAGGCCAACCGAAGATGAGATTATGGTAAACAATAACACAAATGTGATTACTTTTCCAGATACCGATGAAGACGGTACTCCAGATTATCTAGATCCCGATTCGTGATCAGATGTTAACGCATGTTTTAGAGGAAGTGCCTTTTAAGATTTAGTCATCTTTCTTCTTCTTCAAACTATAAGAAAGTCCTAGTATCCATTGTGTAGGACGAGCGTCTGCTACAAATCCGGAATTTTCTACGACAGTGTCAGATATAATAGTATTGTCTTGAAACGAAGCTTCATATCTGATATCGATTCCTAGTCTTCCTATGTTTACTCCAAGACCTAATTGGTACCCTATGGTGAAAGTACTTTCAGGATCTTGGATGCCTTCTGTAGGAATATTAAGACCTTCTATTTCATTATCAATGATATATTGAAAAGAGGGGCCTACTTTTAGATTAAAAGGCCCTACAATATCAACCCCAAATAATAGAGGGATGTCAATTTTAGATAGTGAAGAATCTATATTGGTAACGCTTTCAAATTGAGTATTGAGTTTTGTGAAAACAATTTCTGGTTGTACAAATAAACCTAAGAATTCAAGATTTCCGAAAACGCCTACGTGATATCCTAGTCTACTTTCTGAGTCAAGGCTTAAATTTTCTGTAAACTCAGAAAAGGTGTCTAATCCTCCCGTTGATCCAAAGTTAATACCTCCTTTAATACCAAAGCGAGTACTCTGGCTATAGGTAGTTGTTATGGCTGTTAGTAGTAATAGTAAGGTAAATAGCTTTTTCATAGTGTAGGATATATTTTATAACTAAAGGCAAAAAAGAAGGCAGATTGTTACGTCTGCCTTTATAATACTGTAAACGTAATTAGTAACTTCTTATTTTCTGGCAATTACTTTCTTAGCAGCCTTAACTATTGAAGCTGCATTTAAACCATATTTCTCCATAAGTTGAGCTGGGGTACCACTTTCTCCAAAAGTATCATTGGTAGCTACAAACTCTTGAGGTGTTGGGTGAGTAAGTGCTAACTCTCTAGAAACACTTTCTCCTAAACCTCCTAAAAAGTTATGTTCTTCTGCAGTAACAACACAACCTGTCTTTTTCACACTATTTATAATAGCCTCTGCATCTAATGGCTTTATGGTGTGTATATTAATTACATCTGCTGTAATACCTTGAGCGTGTAACTCTTTTGTAGCTTCTAACGCTTCCCATACAAGGTGACCTGTTGCGACAATAGTCACATCATTTCCTTCTTGTAATTGTACTGCTTTTCCTATTTCAAAATTTTGATTTTCAGGAGTGAAATTAGCAATCTTAGGGCGACCAAAACGTAAGTAAACTGGGCCGTTATGTTTTGCAATAGCAATAGTAGCAGCCTTTGTTTGATTGTAATCACAAGTGTTAATTACAGTCATACCAGGTAGCATTTTCATTAAACCTATATCTTCTAGTATCTGGTGCGTTGCACCATCTTCTCCTAATGTAATACCGGCATGTGAAGCACAAATTTTCACATTCTTTCCTGAGTATGCGATACTCTGTCTTATTTGATCATATACGCGCCCCGTAGAGAAATTAGCAAAAGTTCCTGTAAAAGGTATTTTTCCTCCTATAGTCATTCCTGCAGCAAGTCCCATCATATTGGCTTCTGCGATGCCTACTTGAAAGAAACGCTCTGGGTGATTTGCTTTAAAAGGTCCCATCTTGAGAGATCCTGTAAGATCTGCACAAAGAGCAACTACATTTTCGTTTGTTTTTCCTAATTCTTCTAGACCTGCACCAAAACCTGATCTTGTGTCCTTACTTCCTGTGTTTTCGTATGTTTTCATTCTGAAATATTGGTTGTTTGTGACCTCGCTTTCGCGAAAGCGAAATTCATCAAGTTTTAATAATCTCCTAAAGTCTCTTCGTTTTGAGAAAGTCCTTTTGCGAGTTCGTCGTCATTAGGAGCTTTACCGTGCCATGCGTGTGTATGCATCATAAAATCTACACCATTACCCATTACCGTATGCATAAGTACACATACAGGCTTTCCTTTACCCGTAAGAGCTTTTGCTTCTTGTAGTCCAGTAATTACACTTTGCATGTCATTACCTTGTTTGATGTCTAAAACCGTCCATCCAAATGCTTCAAACTTTGCACGCATACTTCCCATAGCAAGTACATTATCTGTGCTTCCGTCTATTTGTTGGCCATTAAGGTCAACAGTAGCGATGATATTATCAATATTATTTGCAGCAGCATACATTATTGCTTCCCAATTTTGACCTTCTTGCAATTCTCCTTCTCCCATTAAAACATATACTGTATGACCACAATTATTTAATTTTTTAGCTTCTGCAGCTCCTAGAGCCACACTTACTCCTTGGCCTAATGAGCCAGATGCAATACGTATTCCTGGCAAACCTTCATGTGTAGTAGGATGTCCCTGTAAGCGAGAATCTAATAATCTAAAAGTATTAAGTTCTTCAACTGGAAAGTATCCAGAACGAGCAAGAACACTATAAAAAACAGGAGAAATATGACCATTAGATAAAAAGAAGAGATCTTCTCCTATTCCATCCATGTCAAACTCATCTTTACGATCCATTATCTCTTGATAGAGCGCTACAAAAAACTCTGCGCAGCCCAGTGAACCTCCAGGATGTCCAGAATTTACTTTATGTACTTGTCTCAATATATCTCTACGAACCTGTTTTACTAGATTTTCGAGTTTTTTTATATCTGCCATGAGAGGGTGTTTAGTTTATATACCAAAAATAGTTTTTTTCTGTCAGTAGTCAATTATGATGGCTATAGTTTATTAATTAAAACAATAG
>CAZJRA010000133.1:0-5049 GCA_964548335.1 uncultured Flavobacteriaceae bacterium
CTACATTACTTTCAAACAACTCTACAAGAGCATCTCTTGTCATTGCAGGCTCAGAAGGAGGCACTTGACTAAAATCTAATTCTGAAGCTCCAGCAATAGCAGGTACGATAGCTGGTATTTGAGCAATATGATTCATAAGCTTGGCAGCATCCATAGATTTCTCATGAGGTTGGTAAGCAAAAAACTCATCTGTTATCACATCAAAAAAACGACGTGTAGTATTCATCTCTTGTTCAAAATTAGCTGTAATTGATTGTTTCATTATCCTTTGTTTTAAGTTTATATTTTTGATTTCTATCTAAATGATGAACTCGTGACCCAATTACTTTTTTAGTTTAACACATAAAAAAAGCTGAGTCAACAAACTCAGCTTTTTAGTATACAAATAATCCTAATACTTACATTTCAAGTGCTTTTTTAGGATCCCCATTCATTAATATATTCATTGGATCTTCTAGAGCTTCTTTTATCGCTACTAAGAACCCTACAGATTCTTTACCATCAATAATACGGTGATCATAAGACAATGCTACATACATAATAGGTGCAATTACAATCTCTCCATCTTTTACGATAGGACGCTCTACAATGTTATGCATTCCTAAAATACCAGACTGTGGAGGGTTGATAATAGGTGTAGATAACATAGATCCAAACACACCCCCATTAGAAATAGTAAAGGTTCCTCCCGTCATTTCATCTACAGTTATTTTCCCATCGCGAGCACGTATTGCAAGACGCTTCACCTCACTTTCTACTCCTCTAAAAGAAAGATTCTCTGCATTACGAATTACAGGAACCATTAATCCTTTAGGTCCAGAAACTGCAATAGAAATATCTTTATAATCAAACGTGAGCATCTCCTTCCCGTCTATCATACTATTTACAGATGGATACATCTCTAAAGCACGTACTACAGCAAGAGTAAAAAAGGACATAAACCCTAAGCTTACTCCGTGCTTTGCTTTAAAGTCTTCTTTATACTGCTTACGTAAATCAAAAATAGGCTGCATATTTACCTCATTAAAGGTAGTAAGCATCGCCGTTGTATTCTTAGCTTCTACGAGACGCTCTGCTACTTTACGACGTAGCATAGATAATTTTGTACGACTTTCCCCTCTCGTTCCTGGCCCTGGAGTTCCCATAGAAGGCTGTCCTTTTAAAGCATCTTCTTTAGTTACACGACCATCACGTCCTGTTCCAGAAACTTGACTAGCTGTCATTCCTTTTTCATCAAGGATTTTCTTTGCTGCAGGACTCGGGGTTCCAGAGGCATAAGTTGTAGCTGCAGGTGTTTCTACTTTAGGAGCTGGCGCTGCTTTTTCTTCGGCTTTAGGAGCTGCTGCTGCTTTTGCTCCACCTTCAGGAGCTTTTGCCGCTGTATCAATCAAACATACTACTGCACCTACATCTACAGCATCACCTTCTTCTGCCTTGAGAGTGATAACCCCACTCATCTCTGCAGGAAGCTCTAGCGTTGCTTTATCGCTATCTACTTCTGCAATAGCTTGATCTTTTTCTACATAATCACCGTCTTCAACAAGCCATTGTGCAATTTCTACTTCGGTGATGGATTCTCCCGGTGAAGGGACTTTCATTTCTAAAACCATAGTTGTCTCTATTAAATTTTTGCACACCTACCTGTCAGTAGACAGAAGCAAAAATCGTATTTTCTATTTTTATTTACTCTATTTCTACAAAAGCAGAAATCTTACTATTCTATTTTAACTAGAAGGCTTCTCTTACACAGAAGTATTCTAAACTTCAAAAACGCTGTCAATTACTTTTCTATGTCTTGCCTTAGAACGCGTACTACTACCTGCCGCTGGCGAACTATATACATATCTTGCTGCTAGACGTAGCTTTACTTGATCAAAATTCATAAGTATATGCCCCCAAGCACCCATATTACGAGGCTCTTCTTGCGCCCATACATAATCTGTCACATTAGGATAGCTAGCAATAATAGCTTCTAATTGCTTTTGTGGTAATGGAAATAATTGCTCTATACGTACTAATGCAACATCATCTCTGCCGTTCTCTTCGCGTCGCTCTAACAAGTCGTAATAAAACTTACCTGTACAGAACACAAGAGAAGTTACCTTTTTCTTAGCTACGCTTGTGTCATCAAAAACTTCTTGAAAACTCCCTTGCGCTAACTCTTCTTTAGAACTTACAACAAGAGGATGTCTTAATAAGGACTTAGGCGTAAATACAATGAGTGGTTTTCTAAAGCCCCACTTCATCTGGCGACGTAATAAGTGAAACATATTAGCCGGTGTTGTTACATCTGCCACCACCATATTATCTGTAGAACATAACTGAAGATAACGCTCCATACGTGCACTAGAGTGCTCAGACCCTTGCCCTTCATATCCGTGTGGCAACAACATCACGAGACCGTTTTGTGTTTTCCACTTAGACTCTGCTGCAGAGATATATTGATCTAACATAATCTGAGCTCCGTTAGAAAAATCTCCAAACTGCGCTTCCCAAATAGTAAGTGTTTTTGGAGATGCCATGGCATATCCATAATCAAACCCTACAACACCATACTCAGAAAGTAATGAGTTGTAGATATTCATCTTACCTGTTACATCTAAACGATTGTGAAGGTTAATCTCTTCTACATCATCTTCTGTCTTAATAATCGCATGACGATGCGAGAAAGTACCTCTCTCTACATCTTGTCCTGATATACGTATATTAAACCCTTCCTCCATTAAACTAGCATAGGCTAATAATTCGCCCATACCCCAATCTAAAGAATTTTTCTCTGTATACTGCTTGTTACGACCCTCAACAATACGCTGTATCTTACGTATAAAGTTTTTATCTTCTGGCAACTTAGTAATTCCTTCTGCTAAGACATCCAGTTTTTTAAGGTCGTAAGTAGTATCAACTTTTTGTAGGATATCTTCTAGACTTCCTAGACTATAATCTGCCCAGTCGTCTGCCATTATTTCTGTAATAACGGTTTTATCTACCTTACGAGAAGCGATTAAATCTGCTTCTAAGTCGTCTTTATATTTTTTCTCTAGTTCTTTAACAAAACCGGTTTCTATAACTCCTTCTGCAATTAATCGCTCTGCATAAATATCTCTTGGATTTTTATGCTTTTTAATAGCTTTATAAAGTTTAGGTTGCGTAAACATAGGTTCATCTCCTTCATTATGACCATACTTACGATATCCTAAAATATCGATAAACACATCGCGCCCAAACTCCATTCTAAAATCTAAAGCAAACTGAAATGCATGACATACTGCCTCTACATCATCTGCATTTACATGTAGTACAGGAGACTGGGTTACTTTACCTATATCAGTACTATATATAGAAGATCGAGCATCTAGATAATTTGTAGTAAACCCTACTTGATTATTTGCTACTATATGAATAGTTCCTCCCGTTCGATATCCATCTAATTGTGCCATTTGCACAATCTCATACATAATACCTTGTCCAGCTACCGCTGCATCACCATGAATAGCTATTGGAAGTAATTTTTTCTCATCACCCCCTAATTTATTATCAATTTTAGCACGAGATATTCCCTCTATAACAGCTCCTACTGTTTCTAGATGAGAAGGGTTAGGTGCTAAATCCATACGGATATCGTACCCTCTATCGCTTTCGCGAAAGCTAGTCCAACCCATATGATACTTTACATCTCCATCAAAAAGTTCATCTTCTTCATACTCCTTACCATCAAACTCAGAAAAAATAGCTTCTGGTGATTTCCCAAAAATATTAGTAAGTACATTAAGACGCCCTCTATGTGCCATTCCTAGTACAAACTGCTCTATTCCTTTTTCTGCACCTCGCTCCATAAGAGTATCTAAGCCAGGAATCATAGCATCCAGTCCTTCTACAGAAAAACGCTTTTGTCCTACATACTTAGAATGTAAAAAAGTTTCAAAAGAAACTGCTTGATTTAATTTTTTGAGAATATGCTTTTTTTCTTCTGGGTTAAAAGAAGGGTGGTTGTCATTAACATTTAACCAATTTTGGACCCATTGGATCTCTTCTGGCTTACCCATGTGCATATACTCAACACCTATAGAATCACAGTAAATTGCTTCTAGGTGATTACGTATTTCTCGCAAGCTTGTCTTCCCTAATCCTAAAATAGACCCCGCCTCGAACGACTTATCTAAGTCTGCTTCGGAAAGACCAAAATTACTTATATCTAAGGTAGGTAGGTACTCACGACGTTCTCGCACAGGATTTGTTTTTGTAAACAAATGACCGTTAGTACGGTAGCCGTCAATAAGCTTTACTACTTGAAATTCTTTTTGAACATTTTCTGGTATTGCAGGAAGTACTCCTAACTCGTCAGAAACCGTTGTTCCGCTCTCTAATCCAAAATCAAAACCTTGAAAAAATGCACGCCAACTAGGCTCTACACTATCTGGGTTAAGTAAATATTGATCATAAAGCTCTGCAAAATACGCGGTATGAGCAGCGTTTAAAAATGAAAATCTATCCATCATAGGTTAAAATAGTCGGTCTAAAGACCTTGGTCGAACAAAAATACAACTTTTAACATTTTTAGATATGCATTTATTATATTTATCGCAAATTTTTTATTCAAACAAATGAAACTTAACATTCGCTTTTATTCTCAACTACTTTTAGTAGCAGCTCTATTTTTTTCATCTCTTTCTATAGGACAAGAAAATCCTGTAAAGCCTAAAAGTGATTTTTGGGAAAAAGTGCGATTTGGAGGGGGAGTGGGTATTAATTTCAGAAATAATTCCACAAACATTGCGGTAGCACCCAGTGCTCTTTACCAGCCTAATGAGTATATTGCTTTTGGCCCTGGGCTAAACTATACATATCAAAAATTTGATGACCTTAGCACTTCTCTTTTCGGAGGTAGTGCTATTTTTATTGCAAAGCCTATTGATCTTTTACAAGTATCGGTAGAGTTTGAACAATTAAGAGTAAATCGATCATTTGAAGGTCGTCCTGACATAGATGCTTTCTGGAACTCAGCATTGTTTCTAGGAGCGGGTTACAACATCAATATAGGAGGCTCTAGAC
>CAZJRA010000134.1:0-5028 GCA_964548335.1 uncultured Flavobacteriaceae bacterium
GGAAAGTCCTTGTATTTTTTTATTGAGACTGGGAGATATCGCACTACCTCCAACAATGGGTTTTTTTAATTACTGTATTTTAGGTAAAGAATGTGCTAACTGAAAGGGCGTCATTGCACAAAAATCATATTGCTGAGACACCTGACTTAAAGGATTGGATTGAGGAGGCACTAGGTCTATATGCCATCCCATAACCATTGCTCTTACGAGCATCATTTTTCCTGCAATAAAATCTGCAGGAAGACATAATAAAGCTGTTGTTTTTTCGGGTAATTTAAAACGCTTAGCAGTAGCTTTAGCACTAGCAAACATATGCTGCTTTTTAATCTTAATTACTTTGGGTTTTCCTGTAGACCCAGAAGTCTGCACCCTTACATATTCTTCATTATTGAGCCACTCTAACACAAAAGAACCTACAGATTGCTCGTAAGCTTCCCCCCCTTCCTTAAAACGTCTTAAAAGGCTATTTAAGACACTTTCATCAAAAGACTTACCATTGAGTCTGAATTCTGGATGAACACTCTTAAAAGAGCTTATATTATGGTTTTCGAGAGTCAAAATACTTGTTTAGTACAAACTTTTACGGTCTAACTATTAAATCATCTGCATTTTCGTCAACTAATTCTGGAGAATATAATTTTCCAAAAAGTTTTTCTTTCCAGCCTCTCCATTTATATTTTTTAGCAAAAATAAACGTGAGTATAGGCAGTATAATAAAAATAGGAATTATTTGTGCCATTGCTGACGGTTCTGACACATCTAAAAAAACAGAATTTGTTTGTAATGCTGTCCAATCAGAAGTCATAAGAAGTGCAATAATCATATTATTACTAGCGTGAAAGCCTAATGCAAGCTCCATCCCGTCGTCCATAAGGGTGATTATCCCTAAGAAAAAACCTAAGCCAATGTATACCGACAAGACACTATATCCCAATTTTTCTATCTCTGGATTGAAAGCATGCATCAAAC
This sequence comes from uncultured Flavobacteriaceae bacterium, assembly GCA_964548335.1. GTDB lineage: Bacteria > Bacteroidota > Bacteroidia > Flavobacteriales > Flavobacteriaceae > Dokdonia. The sequence continues at coordinate 970 of CAZJRA010000134.1, forward strand.
CAAAAATAAGAGAAGTAATGATTAATGGCACTGCTTTATTTTTTGCCGCAACTCCTATTCCTTGCATAAGATATCCTCTAAAAAGAAGTTCTTCAAAACTGGTTTGTAAAGGCATTAACAGCACTGTTACTGCAAATAAACCAAGAAAAGGCAGTAAATTAAAATTCCACTGTAAATCTTCTGGAGCCATATAGTAACCTATAAACGTAGTGATTATAGAAAAAACAGCCCATATCCCAAAAGCAAAAAACACTCTACTCCAATCTACTTTTTTTCTAGAGGTTACTAAAGATGTAAACTTTTGGTTATGCAAGTATTTAATTACTGGAATAAGAGCTATAAGCCCTCCTATAAAAGTAAACAACATAAGAGCCAGGTATAAATTGCTCTTACTCTCAAACAAGGGCATAAAATTTTCAAGCCCTGCTTCTTGCATTTCAAGAATGGTATCTGCTTTTAAAAATGAAACAACCAGTAGCGGCATGACCCCTATAAGTTGCCAACCAAACACAAAAATTATGATAAACCCTATAATATATCGCCACCCTTCATGCAAACTCTTATACGCCTGTTCTATATACATAATCTAGTATTTAAAGCCCCAATTCTTGTTAGGGTTGTAGTGTAATTTTCCGTTTATAACTTCTAGTGGCGCAGGTATATTATTTGTATAAAGACTTCCTGTTCCTAAGCCTTGTGGCCCCTCTGCTTTAATCTCATAGGTCCATTGCGCAATAGCATTAAGCCCTATATTACTCTCTAGAGCTGAAGTAACCCACCAACCTATATTCATTTCATCCGCCAGTGATATCCACTCTTCTGAGCCCTTGTATCCACCTATAAAACTAGGTTTCAAGATAACGTATTGTGGTCGTATGCGTTCTAATAATTCTCTTTTTTTATGGAAATCGGTAATCCCTATTAACTCTTCATCTAGAGCAATAGGCACTGGAGTATTGGCACACAATTTTGCCATATCTTCCCATTGGTTTGTTGCGATAGGTTGTTCTATAGAGTGAATTTCTAGAGCTGCTAATTCTTGTAAGACTTGTTTTGCTTTCGCGAAAGCAAAACCTCCGTTTGCATCTACCCTTAATGTAATTTTATGGACATCAAAATGTTTTCTAATACTTGCTAAAATCTCAAGTTCTTTTTCTACTTGAATCGCTCCTATTTTCATTTTAATACAAGAAAAACCATCTGAAAGGCGCTGCTCTACTTGCTCTTTCATAAACGCTTCATCTCCCATCCAGACTAGCCCGTTAATAGAAATAGCGTCATCACCCTTAGAAAATCGAGACGAATTTAATACAAAAGCATCTTGAGACTCCAGTGATTTAAAAGCCATTTCAACCCCAAATTGAATACTAGGAAACTCCTTAAGTTCTTCCCACAGCCATTCTTTACCCTTATAAATATGTGCGCACGTCCATTTTAATTTTTGCTCATAATCTGGGCGATCATCATAACTAAGTCCTCGTAAAATACCACACTCTCCTATTCCTTTCTTTGCTCCATCTTCAAGCACAAGAAACCAAGTTTCTTTTGTTTTTAAAACCCCTCTTGAAGTACCGCTAGGTCTTTTAAATTCTAAAATGTGTTTATGATAAGTCGCTCTCAAAAAATAGAAATTATAAAATAAAGCAACCCTAACAAAAATGTACTAAGAGCTACCACTTTAAGTTGAGGGTCTAGTAATTTATGGTCTTGCGTTTTTTGAACTTTAATAAAATGAAAAAGCAAGGGTAAAAATGCAATTCCGCTACTATATAAAATAGCCTCTGCCTCAATAAGTAGTAAATATCCAAACCAAGCGAACACTCCTAGACCAAGTAAAAAATTATGATATCGCAACGCCCCTTTTACCCCTAGGTGAACGGCGAGTGTATTTTTTCCCACCTTCATATCGCTCTCTCTATCCCGCATATTATTAAGATGTAATACCAAGGTTGCTAAGCTCCCAATGCTAGTAGCTCCTAAGAAATGATAAGATGGCAACTGTGTAGTAAACAAATAATACGAACCCAAGACACTTACTAGCCCAAAAAACAGAAAAACAAATACATCGCCAAGCCCCTTGTAGCCGTACGCATTCTTACCTACCGTATATTTTATAGCGGCAGTAATTGCAGCTATCCCCAATAAAAAGTAAAATGTAGATAATAAAGGTTTTGCATGCCCAAAAGAGGTGTAAATAAGCGTTATAACTACCGCAACTGTTAGAATAGTGGTAATCCACATGCCCTTTTTAAGTTGTGCAGGAGTGAGTAAACCGGATTGTATTGCTCTTTTAGGCCCTACTCTATCATCATTATCCGTTCCTTTTACGCCGTCTCCATAATCATTTGCATAATTGGAAAGCACTTGAAACCCTAAAGTGGCCAAAATTGCTAGCCAAAAAATATCCCATTTAAACAAATCTTCTCTTATGGCCATAGCAGCCCCTACAAGAATACCAGAAATAGATAATGGCAGGGTTCGTAATCGAGCGGCGTCTAACCAAACTTTAACCGAAGGCATAGCATTGTTTTATAGGATTCAAAAATACTTATTTCTTTAGCTATAATCTAAAAAGTAATTGAATTAAGACTATCTACAAGATGTATTAACAAGAAATCTCTTAGCTAAGAGATTGCCTCCTCAAAGGAAGTTACTGCTTTATTAATCTCTTTTTGTAAATCTGCATTAGAAACAAGCCCTTTCTCCAGGTCAAAGTTTTCTTGAAACGATGGGATGCTAAAGCTAGAAACGATGGTTGCTCCTACTCTAGGCAAGTTTGTAATTACATACTCCAAAGCAGATTTCCCTCCTCTACCTCCAGGAGACGTACTCATCACTAGTACTTTTCTACCTTCTAGATACTTACGCTCTGCTCTAGAAAGCCAATCTAAAATATTCTTAAAAAAAGCAGAAACAGACCCATTATGTTCGTTAACAGAGATAAGCACCCCATGGTGTTTTTGGATTTCAGCTTTAAGCAACTGTACTCCTTCAGGAATACCGGATTCCTTTTCAAGATCCTCACTGTATAGTGGAATGTCATAATTTGTCAATCTAATTATGGCAATCTCACAAGCCTCCATATTACTTGCGACAGCAGTCACTAATTCGTGATTAATAGAGTCTTTACTATTACTACCTGCAAAAGCAATCACTTTTTTCATGTAATTATGTTTTCTGTAAAGATAATTACAAAAAAATAAAAGCCACTCAAGAGTGGCTTTTATCAATTTATTTCACAAAAAAACTACAATTTTATTGTGTAGGTTGCTACCACGGTTGTATTTGTATTATCAATACTTGCAGCACTTGTTAACCCTGTAGTAAATAATGACTGATTACGTTCTTGCTGCGATCTATCATAAGCTATATCCAGCTTTGACCTTCCAAAATCATATCCTAATCCTAAAGAAAACCCAGTAAGATCTCCTAAAGTAGTTTCATCTTGATAAGGACTTTCTTGTAAACGATATCCTCCTCTAAAGCTCCAATAATTTCTTCTATACTCTCCCCCTAGTCGATAGGTAGAAGCTCCTGTAAGCAACTCATCTATCGCTGCGTTTTGCAATTGAAAAAAGGGATCATTATTTTGAGGTCTAAAAGTAAGATTTGCAAAATCTGTATATGAATAATCAAAACTAAGTAATCCTTGTTTTCTAAATAGATATGCAAGGCTTCCTGTATACTTTTCTGGGGTTCTTATATCATAATCTTCAAACACATTTACCACTTGAGGATCTACGGTAGTTGTAAACTCTCCCATAGCATCTTCTACCACTGTACTAATACGTTGTGTACCTTGTTCTGATATATTATACCAAGTAGGAGAATCATAACTAAGTCCTAAACGTATATTCTCTTGAATCTTACCTATAAACCCTGCCTGAAAAGAAAACCCACTCCCTAGAGTGTTTATATTATTTTCAAAACGCACTTCGCGTATAGCTGTTTCTCCTGATGAGAACGAATCAGATTCTTCAAAAAGAACAGTACGTTCATCGTAGTCAAAAAAGTGAGAGTTTAGGTTTATCCCAAAGTATAAGTTCTCATTGTACTGCC
>CAZJRA010000135.1:0-4990 GCA_964548335.1 uncultured Flavobacteriaceae bacterium
CTTTAAGGGTTCTAATATTAAATTTAGGTGTTCTTACAAATTCACTACGTTTTCCTATATGCCCTTCTATTACGGCAATAGAGTTGTGTAGAGAGAATCCCATCGCAATACTAAAAAAGGTAAAAAACATACCTATAAATCGCATAAACTGTTTAAAACCCCCTCCATAAATATTTTTAAACATACACCAGTAACACACAAAAAAGATGAGCGTACTTGTCACAAAGAAACTCATTACATAAAAATAAGGCTTTAAGTGTGTATACTCATTTTTTATATACAACATAGGAATACTTAAGAGTGCAACAACAAGTACGTTTAAAAACATCGTGCTGTTAAGCAAATGCAATATCCCATGCACTTTAGTCTTAGAAGAAATGTTTGTACTCTGCACCACTTTTTTTCGCATCTTCTGGAAGTTCTCTGCCCCTCCTTTATTCCATCTAAATTGTTGTGAGCGTGCCGCACTTATTACCACAGGTAACTCTGCTGGAGTTTCTACATTTTCTAGATATTTAAACTTCCATTTTTTAAGTTGTGCTCTGTAGCTTAAATCAAGGTCTTCTGTAAGAGTATCTCCCTCCCAGTTTCCAGCATCTTCTATACAGGTCTTACGCCAGATTCCTGCGGTACCGTTAAAGTTTATAAAATGTCCTTCACTATTTCTACCTACTTGCTCTAGCGTAAAATGCGCATCCAAAGCAAATGCTTGAACCTTTGTAAGTAACGAATAATTACGGTTAATATGCCCCCATCGGGTTTGTACTACCCCAATGTTTTTATCTATAAAATAAGGAACCGTATTTTTAAGCCAGTTAGGCTCTGGAAGGAAATCTGCATCAAAAATGGCAATAAACTCTCCTTTTGCTATTTTCAAGCCTTCTTTTAATGCTCCTGCCTTAAAACCAGAACGGTCTACTCTAGTGATTTGTGTGATGTCTAATCCAGTCTTTTGTAATCGCTCTACATGTGCTTTTGTAGTCTGTAACGACTCGTCTGTACTATCATCTAATACCTGGATTTCTAATTTATCTTTTGGATATTCTAGCAGTGCTATATTATCAAGAAGTCGCTCCATAACATACAACTCGTTATAGACTGGTAGCTGAATCGTAATATAGGGTATTTGCTTAGGGTCAGAAAAATCCCATTTTGGGGCATCATCCTTACTGCGTTGTGCTCTTAAGTAGTTAAAGAGCAAATTAAGTTGTGTTAAGCTATAAGCAAATATGAAGATTAGAGACGTTGTATAAATGATTATAATGGCAATTTCTAGTATCATTACTTAAAGCTATATTTAAATATCCAACTTAATATTTTTATGCCTGCAAATATAGCACCTTTTATAGTTCCTGAGACTTTAGAAACCCCTATGCGATTTCTATATTTTACAGGCACCTCTGTGTAGGTCATTTTTCTTTTAAGCACTTTTAACTGCATCTCTACAGTCCACCCATAAGTTTTGTCTTGCATACCTAAAGCAAGTAAACTGTCGTACTTCATCGCTCTAAACGGTCCTAAATCTGTAAATTTTGCTCCAAAAAACAAGCTCATTAATGTAGTCGCTAGCCAGTTTCCAAAAATTTGAGGGATGGTCATTGAGCCTTTTTCGCGTAAGCGTTTGTCTCTAGCTCCTATTACCATATCTACATTTTCTTTAAGAATGGGTGCTATAATAGCATCTAATTGCTCTGGATAATCACTATAATCTCCATCTAGAAACACCACAATATCTGGTTGTTGTTCCTGTGTCGCGATGTAATGTAGTCCTTTTAAACAAGCATTACCATAGCCCATGGCAGACTCTACTAAAACAGTTGCGCCTCCACGAGCAGCAACTTCCTCTGTAGTATCTGTAGAGGCATTACTTACCACGATAACTTCTTGTACATGATTAGGGATATCCTTTAGAACATGTCCTATAGATTCCTCTTCATTATAGGCGGGAATAATAACTTTAATGGATGGTTGCATATAAAAGGCGGAGGGTTCTTATTCTAGTAGAGAGAGACCTCTGGGTTGTCTCTTTTAAAGCTAAACACGTCTGTCCACATCCCTTTGTAGAGATTGTTTTCATACTTCTCAACTTTTTCGAGCTTGCTTCCCTCGTACACTAAACAAAAACCGTTTTTTTGATTGTTCTCGTATTGGGTTTTTAATTTTCTATTGGCCGCAAGGTCGTAAAAAATCCACCAATTCTCTGCAATTCCGTTCTTGTAATGTCCTTCTTTTATTTTTTGTTCTTCTGTATTGTAAAAATGCCAATATCCAGACTTCTCATTGTTCTCGTAATGCCCCTCTGAAGCTATTGCTCCATTAGGATGGTAAAACTTCCAATAATTAATCTTGCTCTCGTTCTGAACCCACCCTTCGGCTTTTAGGCTACCGCTTTCATCGTATTCTTTAGTATACATCTTATCTACATTGGGGATGCCCCAAGAAATAAAAAGGATGAAGATTGTAATTATTTTAGTATACATAGCCTACTTAGACGTATAAAGTAAAAGAGACTAACATAAATTGAATACTAATTTATGAGAAGCCTTATTTTTACAAAGGTAATACTATCTATTTAATGCCCTAAGACTGCTGCGCTAATGACTAAAGAAGAGATTAAAATTCAATTACTCAATGCTTGTAAAGCACAACTAGCTACTAGAAGGCAGGCTGTAGATACTATTTTAACAAATGTGATGCGTTCTCTAAAGGAAGAAACTAAAAGCAGCGCTGGAGACAAGCATGAAACGGGACGTGCGATGCTTCAATTAGAACGAGAAAATGCAGGAAAGCAACTCGCCGAAATCGAAAAACTAGAAAGCTTGCTACAGCGAGTTTCTGCCAAAATATCTTCTGGCCCTGTGCATTTAGGTAATGTTATAGAAACAAATCAAGCTACTTATTTTTTGAGTATCCCTAGTGGTGAATTACTCATAAACAACAAAACCTATTATGCCATTGGCATTGCATCTCCTATCGGGAAGGTATTGTTAGGCAAAAATGAAGGTGATGAGATACGCTTTCGCGAAAGCACGATAAGAATTAATGCTATCTATTAAGTAACTTACTTCAAGAACCTCAACGCCTTTGCTCTTATATATTGTGATGAAAATACTCTTTAAAAGGAGTACTTGTAACATTATGCGGCATTAATCGTCTATATACTATAAACACTACTTATGACAGATATTTTACTTGCCTCATTAGGCCTTATTTTAATTGGTATAGGAATGCTAGGAAGTTTTCTTCCTGTATTGCCTGGACCTCCAATCGCTTGGTTAGGACTCCTGTCGCTATCTTTTGCAGAAACCGTTACAATACCTACCTACCTTCTCGTTATTACTGGAATTCTCGCACTTATTATGTTTATTCTAGATTACATCATTCCTGCGCAGGGCACAAAACGCTTTGGAGGCAGTAAAGCAGGCACTATAGGAACTACTATAGGGCTTATTATAGGCATTATTGCTCCTATACCTTTAGGTATTATAGTAGGTCCTTTTGTAGGGGCTTTTGTAGGAGAAGTTGTATTTAATAACACCAATTCTAAAACAGCATTAAAAGCTGCTACAGGCTCTGTAATAGGATTCTTAGCGAGTTCTTTTATGAAGTTTGTTGTGTGCCTTGGCTTTTTAGGACTCTTCTTTGTAGAAGTAATAACACACGCTAGTGAGTTATTTAAATTTAATTAAAAGCAACTCTTTATAGATAATTAGACACATCATAGGAGTATGATGTGTCTAGTGTTTTATATTATAAGAAACGCTTTATAACGTTCCAAATATCATTACCAAAGACGACTGCCATAAGCCCCATTACAATCACAAATCCTACGATTTGCCCTCGCTCTAAAGTTTTTTCGCTAGGTGCTTTTCCTGAAATCATCTCATATAATAAGAACATTACGTGACCTCCATCTAATGCAGGAATAGGAAGGATATTTACAAAGGCTAACCATACAGAAAACATTGCTGTAAACGCCCAAAATGCTTGCCAATCCCAAGTAGGAGACATCATCTCTACAATACCTATAGGCCCTTTTACCTTTTTATAGCCTTGTACTTTGTTGTTAAATATGAGTTTAAACTGTCGTACTTGCTTTGAAAGTACATCAAATGTTTTTGTAAAAGCTACAGGCAATGCCGCAAAGAAACCATACTCATCTTTTACAACTAGCTCACCCTGAGATGGAGTGACTCCTAGAGGCTCATCTACAGGCACCATAATGCTCTTGTTTACTCTAGCACCCTCTCTATCTAATGTTAAGAGCATTTTTTGCCCCTTTGCTTCCTTAAGTATATTCTGAAACTCTACCCAATGAGTAATAGGTTTTCCGTTAATAGCAACAATCTTGTCATTTGCAAGAACACCATTTGCACTTGCTATAGACTCGTTTCCTACAGCCCCTATAGTATTACTGTATCGCGGTGATATAAACCGTTCTTCACTATCTAAAATAGCTTTTTTTGCTTCATCAGGAAGCGCAAAACTAAGCTCTTTACCATTCCTTAAAACAGTAACTGCATCTCCTAATAAAACATCTATCTGTACGTCAGAAAAACGAGTTACTCGCTTATCATCTATTTTAATAATTTGGTCTCCATTTTGTAAGCCTAACTGCTGCCCTACTTCTCCTACTGCAACACCGTATTTTAACCTGTCTGCAGGTACATACTCATCTCCATAATACACTAACATTGCGGTATAAATAAACCAAGCAAGTAGCACATTTACGACTACTCCCCCTACCATTACGATAAGCCTTTGCCAAGCCGGTTTAGAGCGAAACTCCCACGGCTGAGCAGGCTTAGCCATTTGCTCTTTATCCATACTCTCATCTATCATCCCGGCTATTTTTACATAACCCCCTAGTGGTAACCAACCTATTCCGTAAACAGTATCTCCTATTTTTTTCTTAAAGAGTGCAAATTTCCAGTCAAAAAACAAGAAAAACTTCTCTACTTTAACCCCAAACCAGCGTGCAGGTAAAAAA
>CAZJRA010000136.1:0-4982 GCA_964548335.1 uncultured Flavobacteriaceae bacterium
GTGTTTGCAGGAGCATCTTTATAGTTTTTAAAACTATTTACAATCGTAGTATTATCTACAAAGCCCCATATGTAAGACGCAAAACTTCCAAACTCTTCTTGTATCTCCATAAATCGTTGCGCATTGACAATGGTTGCATTTATCTTTGCTTTATTACGAATAATACCTGCGTCTTGTAATAATGAAGCTATTTTTTTATCGTCGTAAGCAGCAATTTTTTTATAATCGTAGTTGTCAAAGGCACGTCCAAAGTTTTCTCGCTTGCGTAAGATAGTAATCCAACTTAGTCCCGCTTGAAAGGTTTCTAATAATAAAAACTCAAACAACTTATCGTCATCCCTTAAGGGTACTCCCCACTCTATATCGTGGTACTCTTCGTATAATTCATCTCCTACACACCACCCACATTTATGCTTTTTACTAGTCATAATTTCAGATTATATTAGCAGAAATGAAGGTAGTAAGTTATTTTTTAAAAAAGCGACCTAATTATCAATAAAACAAATGACTTTGAAGACAAACGAAGAAAAAGAAATTATTGTACAAAACGCATTATCTAAAGCAATGTCTTATGATGCATTTAGAACATTAATGGATGAGCATTCTACACAAGGAACCAGTACAGGTCCTAAACAAACAGAGGCTCTCACAAATTATACAATGCTTAACCAACGCCGTTTTAAGCGTCTAGATAAAACCACTAAACTACGTCCGGAAGATATTGCTATTATAGAAGATTTTAAGGGAGATGTAACGTGGCTTGTTATTACAGAGAGTTGGTGTGGAGATGCCGCACAGACAATGCCTGTAATGCAAAAAATAGCACAGCTATCTGATGGCATTACCGTAAAAGTAAGTTTACGAGACGAAAACTTAGATCTTATAGATGAGTTTCTTTACAATGGAGGGCGCTCTATTCCTAAACTAGTTGCTGTAGATAATACTACAGGGAAAATCTTAGGAGATTGGGGACCTAGACCTACTAAAGCAACACAACTCGTAGATGACTATAAAGCTGAACACGGAAAACTAACCCCTGAGTTTAAGCAAGATTTACAAGTGTGGTACAATAAAGATAAAGGTCAAAATACTGCAGAAGACTTACTAAAACTACTTACTAATTTTGGAAATTAAAAGTAACACTACCTGCTTGTGATGTTGTCGCAGAAGCGCTAAATAAAGCATCTTTTGCATAAGCAAGCGCTTGATCAATGAGGCATCCATTTGTAGAAGTGGATGCCTTTTTATTAAAGCTTGTTTTGGTTACTGTTCCAGAAGCACTTACCGCAATATCAAGTACAATGGTGCCGCTATTATCGCAGGTATAAACAGGGTTAGGGATATGTAATGCTCTCCTATTAGAAAGATCATAAGAAACGGTACTTTCTCCTTTTACCTGTTCTCGCTTTAACTCTCTAACTTCTATTTGTTGCTTAACCGTTTCTCTATGTTCGTTTAAAGCGATCGCTTGTTGCTTTCTCTTTTTAGAAAGGGCATCCTTATTTTCTGACACAAGCTCTTGTACACTTTTAAGCTTTCTTGCCTCCATAGCTTTACGCACAGGGTCATCTTCTTCAAAAAATGCATCTGCTTCTTTTTGTAGTTCACTCGTGTTATAAGCCTGATGACTACTTATCTTTTTACTTATTTTTTTTTTAGCAGGCTCCTCCTCTACCTCTCTAATGATAGGGATTTCAATAAACTCTTCGTTAGTAGGTTTTTGATAAGGTTTTACTCCAAGTGAGAAAAACAAGAGCATTAAAAAGCAAGCACTCCCAAAAGTGATTAACATTGCTTTATCTGCTGGGGATAATCTCATATGCTTTACAAAGTAATCATTTTAGACGGTATACGAGATTAACACTCTTGAGTAAAGCTATCTTCAAAAGCTGTTATTGTAGTCGCATTAATAACATCATACGCTCCTATTTTTGTTCTTCTTAAGGCTGTAAGATGCGCCCCACTGTCTAAACCTTTCCCAAAATCATACGCCAAAGAGCGTATGTAAGTTCCTTTACTACAAGAAACTCTAAAGTCTACCTCAGGAAGCTCAATACGTGTAATTTCAAACTCGTGAATGGTAATCTCCCTAGTGGGTATATCCACAACCTCTCCTTTTCTAGCAAATTCATAAAGGCGTTTTCCTTCTTTCTTCAATGCCGAAAATATAGGTGGGCGCTGTTGTATAACTCCTGTGTACGCTTTCGCGAAAGCGTAAATCATCTCGTCATTTATGTGCGTTACAGGAAATGTTTGGTCTATCTCTGTCTCTAAATCGTAAGAAGGGGTCGTTCCTCCCAATGTAATGGTGCCTGTATACTCTTTTTCCTGCCCCATAAACTCATTAATGCGCTTGGTAAACTTTCCAGTACATATAATCATTAAACCTGTCGCTAAAGGATCTAATGTACCAGCGTGACCTACTTTTATCTTTTTTATATTGAGGTTCTTTCGAATAAGCCATCGCATTTTATTAACAAGCTGAAAGCTACTCCACTCTAAGGGCTTGTCTACCAGTAATACTTGGCCGTCTTTATAATCTTGATCTGTAAGCATACGAGTTACTGTGCTATTAAACTATATCCTATTGCTATAACACCTACTACTAAACAGTAAATAGCAAACCAAGACAGTTTGCTCTTCTTTACCAGTTTAATCATCCAAGTACAAGCTATAAGTCCCGCGATAAAGGCGCCTAAAAATCCTATAATTAAAGGTGATATATTTCCAGAAGATGTCGTTAAATCACCTCCCAATATGTCTTTTGCAATCTTCCCTAAGATTAAAGGAATTACCATTAAAAAAGAAAAACGGGCCGCCTTTCCTTTATCATTACCTAGTAATACAGAGGTAGATATGGTTGCTCCGCTTCGTGAGATGCCTGGTAACATTGCTACAGCTTGAGATAAGCCTATTATAAACGCATTAGAAAAAGATACTTTTTTCTGAGTGTCTTTTGCTTTATCTGCAAAGTATAAAAGCACCGCCGTTACAATAAGCATACAACCTACTAACAATATATTTCCTCCAAATAAAGCCTCTAACTGTTCTTCAAAAAACAAGCCTACAATTACAGCAGGAATCATAGACACTATAATTTTTGTACTAAACTGAGTCTCTTCATTCCAAGAAAAAGAGAATAGTCCTTTAAGTAACTCTATAATGTCTTTTCTAAAAACTACAATGGTAGAGAGTGCCGTTGCAAAATGAACCACTACGGTAAACATCAAGCTCTCTTCTGGAACAGAGGTGTCTCCTAAAATAGCTTTGCCTAGTTCTAGATGACCACTAGAAGAAACAGGTAAAAACTCAGTAAGACCTTGTATAATACCAAGTAAAAACGCGTCAAGATTATTCATACCAAATGATAAAAGAGTTTTAAAAAGTAAGTGGAAATATTACTTTTTATGAGGGTTTAGTAAAATAGCATATACTTCTATCCCAAAACCTATAAGAATAATTGCTGGAGCAAGACGTATACGTCTCCAGGAATAAATTTCTGGATTAAAAACGGTAGGGTCATCACTACCTCCTCCAGACATCAAGATAAAGCCTAGTGCAATAACACCTAAGCCTATAAGCATCCACTTGTAGTTTTTCTTGCCAAAAATGAATTCAATTTTCTGTTGTTTGGCAACTTCTTTACGTTTTTGTTCTCCCATAATTTATTAAAAATAGAGCCCTATTTTAAGCTATAGTTATTCTCACTGCACAAGAAACTTTGCACACATCTGAGGTATGCAAAGTTACGGCTTTATTTAAACCCAATTAAGCAATAGAAAGTATGTCCAAAAACATATTTTAACAAAAAAATAATTAGAAATTGGAATAAGAAGTTTGCTATTACTTTGCAATTACAGCATTAGTAATCCCGTCTAAAACATCATTTACTTTTTGTACTACAGCTTCTTTATCAGTAATCCTATATCGTTTTGTTAAGAACGTAGCATCGTGATATGAAAGCTGTGTTTCCCCTTTTTCATTTTCAAAAACTAGCACTTTAAATGGCAAGTCAAGAGCCATCTCTTGATTACTCTGCATAAACAAGGTGCCCATTTTAGGGTTTCCAAAAACAAGTGTTCGTGTAGGTCTTAACTCTAGGCCTACTTTAGCCGCTCCCTTATCGTGAGGAACTTCTGCCATAATTTGTAATCCCTTAGCAAGGACTACTTCTTTTAGTTTATTAAAAGTCTCTTCTGTATTTAATAAACTCGACTTAGTGATTAACTCTTTATATGTACCTTTTTCAGTAGGCGCTAAAGCTTTTCCTTTACTTCCCGTTAAACCATTAAACATACCGTTTACTTTAGTAATTACAGCTTCAGGTTGTGTAATGCCATATCTATTAGTTAGTGCAGTTGTATTATAATAACTTGTATGGATAGTTCTTTTTTCGTCCTCCCAAACAACTAGTTTTAAGGGAAGGTCAATTCCTATTTCTTGCTTCTGTTGCATTAACAAAGTTCCTCCTTTAGGGTTTCCGAAAATTAAGGTTCTTGTAGGTCTTAAATCTAATCCTACTTTCTTTGCTCCCATAGCGTGATCTACATCTGCCATTATAGTGAAGCCTTTAGCGATAAGTTGTTCTTTTAATTGGTCTGCATATTGACTAACAGAAGTTTCCATATTCAAAGGTTGATTTGTATTTTCTTTCATTTGTTTTGTTTCTGATTTGCAACTAAGCACAATAAGGATAAGACAATATCCGATAATATTTTTCATAAGGTTTATGTCGTAAAAAAATATACTACTTACCTAAGCAGTATACTTCAAGTTTAAAGCTAAATTATAAATTAACCTGTAAAAAAGATAGGTAAACCCTTTATTATATAAAAATCCCATTAACAAAAATGCTAATGGGATTTACATAAGATAAAATCTCAATAATTTTTAAAATAGTCTATCTCTTTCTTAAAAGAATCTAGGTGATATTAAACGGCTAGGACCATCTTGAAGAATTTCATAACGTAAGAACACTTCAA
>CAZJRA010000137.1:0-4888 GCA_964548335.1 uncultured Flavobacteriaceae bacterium
TCAGGTTGTTTTTATACCAAATCTTGCAGATAATACGATTACAAAAGCTTTTTTTGGTCATCGAGTTATTGAAGCCAAGGGAGGAGAAGCTAAAATAGTTTTTAAAGACAAAGAAAATGAAATGTCTGATATTATTGAGCTTACTTTAAATAATGAAAGAATATTATAATTGAGCTGTTTTTTTCTTTTTCATTGCGGATAATTTATTAAAATTGAATTATTTTTGATTTTTAACTAAAAAATAAAAAGAGGCAATGGCGAAGTTTAAATTAGATGTAGTAGACCAAAAAATTCTCGATATGCTTATTGAGAACACTAGATTGCCTTTTACAGATATAGCAAAAAGTCTCGATATTTCTGCAGGTACAGTACATGTGCGTGTGAAGAAAATGGAAGAAGCAGGAATTATAATTGGGTCATCATTAACTTTAAATTATATAAAGCTAGGTTACTCATTTATAGCGTATGTAGGAGTATTCATAAATAAAACGTCACAAACTAAGTTTGTTTTAGAACGTATAGCAGATATTCCTTACGTAACTGTTGCTCACATAACAACTGGAAAATTTAATATATTTTGCAAAATACGAGCAAAAGATACAGACCACGCAAAGAATATTATTTTTCAATTAGATGACATTGATGGGGTGTATCGTACGGAAACAATGATATCTTTAGAAGAAAGTCTTAATGATAAAAAACGCTTAATGCACTCAATCTTTGACGATTTGGTGTAAGAAAGCAAATTTCTTCACACTTTAATTCTATTTGCGCTTCCTACAACGAGTGATAATACGCAAAAGCATCTAAAATAAGCTCATTAGCCACTTTTTGATTAAGCACAGGGGTTCCTATATTTTCTAGGAGAACAAATAATACTTGTCCGTTGCTGTTTTTCTTATCGTATTTTAGATTTTCTATAATACGGTCAATCTCTTCTTTAGAAAAAGTACTAGGATCATACATATCGGTAAGTACAGTAGCAATATGGTCTAAAGATTCTTGGTTTAGCAACCCTTTTTGTACAGAAACATAACTTTCTAAAATCATTCCTATGGCAATAGCCTCTCCGTGTAAAAGTCTTGTTCTGTCTTCGGCTTCTAAGCAATAAGACTCTATAGCATGACCTAAAGTATGTCCAAAATTCAGGGCTTTTCTTAGATTTTGTTCTTTAGGGTCTTCTAATACTATTGTGTTTTTAATAATAACACTATCATAAATGATTTTATCTAGATTTTCTGTATTTAATTGTGATAAAGACAATAAACCATTCCAATACTCTTTATCTGCGATAAGACCATGTTTGTATATTTCGGCTAGACCAGAGCGCATTTCTTGAGATGATAATGTACTTAAATATGAAGTGTCTATAAGTACAAGTTGTGGGTTGTTAATAACGCCAATAAGGTTTTTAAGCACTCCAAGATCGACTCCTGTTTTACCACCTACAGATGCATCTACCATAGATAATAGGGTAGTGGGTACATTAATAAAATCCATCCCTCGTTTAAACGTACTCGCAACAAAACCTCCTAAATCTGTAACGACTCCACCGCCTAGGTTTATAATAATCCCTTTTCGGTCCGCATCTAGATGCGCAAGTGCATCCCAAACACCTTCACAAGTAGCGATTGTTTTGTTTTCTTCCCCAGGCTCAATTTCGATAACCTCTATAGAGATTTCTGTAGCTAGCTTACTCATAAAAGGCGCAAGGCACTGCTCTTGAGTATTTGAGTCTACAATGATGAAAATTTTTGAATAGAAAGATGCTGATAATAATTGATTTAAGGTCTCAATTCCATCTTGGTTAAAAACAACTTGATAATCTAGCGCTTGTATTGCTTTCATTTTATACTATTTATTGGTTGCAAATTACTTACTTTTTACTTAAAAACTACTCGTGTTTTGACTAAAATTATGTGCTAAATTTCTTATTGCATCACTAGGGTTTGAATTATATTTGTATCTCAAAACAACCTAATATGGCATCTCTTTTTGAAAATTCAGAACGAGCGTTTATCCTTAAGTCAGATAAAGAGTTAAAACGTGCACATTTTTTATTTAAGATGATATCCAATCCGTCTTTAGTACGTATAGGAACAGCAGCAACCAAATTTGCTCTGAAAGCAAAACTACCCGTAGAAGGATTGATACGATCTACTGTTTTTGATCACTTTTGTGGAGGAGTTACCGATAAAGACTGTCTTCCTGTGGTAGATAAGTTGTATGGAGTAGGAGTGAGTTCTGTTTTAGATTACTCTGTAGAAGGGAAAGAAGAAGAAGCTCAGTTTGATGCTTGTCTTACTAAAGTAGTTGAGTTAACAGATTTTGCAGAGCATAGAGAGGCAATGCCTATTTCTGTATTTAAACCTACGGGATTGGGAAGATTTGCTATTTGGCAAAAAAAGACAGAAGGAACTAACTTTACCGCTAATGAGGCTGAAGAGTGGAAACGTATTGAACAACGTTTTGATACCATTTGTAAACGTGCGTACGACACAAATATAGAGGTACTTATAGATGGAGAAGAGAGTTGGATGCAAGATGCTGCAGATGATCTCGTGGCTAAAATGATGGCTAAGTACAATAAAGAAACGGCTATTGTATATAATACCTTACAGTGCTATCGATGGGATCGTTTAGATTATTTAAAGAAATTACACTTAGATGCAAAGGCACAAGGCTTTAAAATAGGGGTAAAAGTAGTGCGCGGTGCTTATATGGAGAAAGAGCGAGAGCGTGCGTTAGCAAACGGGTACGCTTCACCTATATGTAAAGACAAACAAGCTACCGATAACAATTTTAATGAAGTAATGCGCTATATCTTTGATAACCTAGAAGATATATCGCTGTTTTTAGGTACGCATAATGAGGAGAGTAGCTTGTTAGCAACTACTATTATGCAAGAAAAAGGAATTGACTCTTCAGATAAAAGGATTTGGTTTGGGCAGTTGTATGGAATGAGTGACCATATAAGTTTTAATCTTGCGGCTCAAGGATATAATGTAGCAAAGTACATCCCTTTTGGCCCTGTAAGAGATGTAATGCCTTATTTAATACGTAGAGCAAATGAAAATACAAGTGTTGCAGGACAAACTAACCGAGAGTTAGAACTCATTAAAAAAGAAAAGAAACGTAGAAAAATCTAGTTGAGTACTTTTATTTCTTGAATGCTCACTAGAGAGTCACAAGGATTTAATGTAACAAACACACTAAGGTCTTTAGCCGAAGCATTTCCTTTTAAGGTGTATTCCTTCAAGCAATCTGATTTTCTAGGGTTACTATTAGAAAAATCTACCTCTGCAGATTTATAAAAATGTGATAACCAAACAGAGTCTATGTCAGGACTCAATTCGTGTTGTTTCGCTTTCGCGGAAAGCGAAAAAGGCATATTCCCCATACTTTTTAGAACTCTAGCTTGTGGGAAATATGAGAAATCTAATGCTTTGTCTTTCATTTTTCCTTTTAAAAAGAAAGCTAAAAGAACAATTCCAATGGCTACACCTATTAAATAATAGCCTATTCGTTGGATGATGCGCATAAATTAAAAAATAAGAAGGTTGATGTCTCGATAGGAAAGGCTAAACCAATCTGCTACCGATTTACTGGTTAAAATACCGTGGTAAAAATACAAACCGTTTTTTAATCCTTTGTCAAAACGCAGTGTATTTTCTATTCCTCCTTGTTCTGCAATATTCATTAGGTATGGAGTGAATATATTACTTAAAGAAATAGAAGCTGTTCTAGAATAACGTGCAGGGATATTAGGAACGCAATAATGTGTGACTCCGTGTTTTTTGTACGTAGGAATGTCGTGACTGGTGACATCACTTGTTTCAAAACACCCTCCCATGTCTATACTTACATCTACAATGATAGCACCGTTCTTCATGCCTTCTACCATTTCTTCAGTAACAATAACAGGAGCTCTATTAACACCTCTTACAGCGCCTATGGCAACATCACATCGTTTAAGGGCTTTAATTAGGTTTTTAGGTTGAATGGTAGAGGTGTAAAGAGGTCTACCTACGCTTGTTTGTATCCTGCGTAGTTTGGTTATAGAGTTGTCAAAGACTTTTACATTAGCGCCTAATCCAATGGCAGAGCGTACAGCAAATTCGCCTACAGTACCGGCGCCTATAATTACTATTTCTGCAGGAGGTACTCCACTTATGTTACCTAATAGCATCCCTGTACCGTGTTTAGGGCTGCTCATCATTTCTGCGGCAACTTGTACGGCTGCAGTTCCTGCTATTTCAGACAGTGTGCGTACGGCAGGGTAACTACCGTCTTCATCTTGTATAAACTCAAAAGCGAGTGCAGTAATGCGTTTTGCTGCTAGTTTTTCAAAATAAGTTTT
This sequence comes from uncultured Flavobacteriaceae bacterium, assembly GCA_964548335.1. Classification (GTDB taxonomy): domain Bacteria; phylum Bacteroidota; class Bacteroidia; order Flavobacteriales; family Flavobacteriaceae; genus Dokdonia. The sequence goes on from CAZJRA010000137.1 coordinate 4,361, forward strand.
ACTCTGTGTTTTTATTTGTAAGGCAGAGATAAGAACCGTTTGAGGATTCATCATCTCTATTTCTTCTAGTGAAGGGGGTTCTACTTTTAAAATAGTAGGACAAGCAAATACTTTATTAGGGTCATTTGTAATTTCAGCTCCTGCTTCACTGTAATCATTATCATAATAACGAGCTCCTTCACCTGCTTTAGATTCTATAAGGACGCGATGTCCATTAGAAGTAAGTGCAGCAACAGCATCTGGAGTAAGGCAAACACGCTTTTCTTGAAAGTGCGTTTCTTTAGGGATGCCTATAAAGAGTTCTCCTCTTTTTTTTGAAATCTCTAAAGTCTCTTCTTGAGGGAGAAGCTGTTCTTTTGTAAAAGGGCTGTTTGTGGTATCCATACACTTGTGTTACTACCCAAAAATACGCATTATAAAAGGATATTATAAAGAGAGAGTGTAGAATGCTTGAATTTATGGCTTAAAAGTGAACAGATGACGCTCTATGTACAGAAGAAAACAAGTATAACTAACCTAAGTATAAAT
>CAZJRA010000138.1:0-4888 GCA_964548335.1 uncultured Flavobacteriaceae bacterium
CCTGGAGCGTGAGGGTCTGTTTTAATTTGATTTCTTAGCGCCTCATCACGCGTTAATGTTCTCCATACTGTTGCCCAACTTATAAAGAAGCGCTGCTCTGCTGTGAAACCATCTATATCTTCTGGTCGACCATTTTTTTCATAAAACTTTTGTAGTCCGTCATAACCTCCTAAAGTTCCTCCTAGATCACCTATGTTTTCTCCTAAAGTAAACTTTCCGTTTACGTGTACACCTTCTAAAACCTCTACATTATCATATTGTGCGGCAAGTGCATTACCACGTTCTGTAAATGCTGCAAGGTCTTCTTCTGTCCACCAGTTTTTTAGATTTCCGTCTCCGTCATAACGAGCACCACTGTCGTCAAAAGAATGCGAAATCTCGTGCCCTATTACAGCTCCTATACCCCCGTAGTTTACAGCTTCGTCTGCTGTATAGTTATAAAAAGGAGGTTGTAAAATAGCTGCAGGAAACACGATTTCATTATTAGAAGGGTTAAAATATGCATTTACCGTTTGTGGTGACATAAACCATTTAGATTTATCTACAGGCTCTCCTATATCTGCATAGTTTTTTGCACGTGACCATTTTGACACAGCAGCCATATTATCAAAGTACGATTTATCTGCAGATACTTCCATTGCAGAGTAGTCTTCCCATTTGTCTGGATATGCTATTTTAATAGTGAATTTGCTAAGCTTTTCTACTGCTTTTGCTTTTGTTTCTTCTCCCATCCAATCTAAGTTCATAATACGTGCTTTATAAGCATCTACCACGTTTATAATCATAGCCTCTGCTTTTGCTTTTGCCTCTGGAGGAAACTTAGCGTCTACATATAATTGCCCTATTGCTTCTCCTAGTGTATTATTTGCAGTAGAGATAGCACTTTCTTTTGCAGGGAGTTGTTTTTTTGCTCCTCTTAAGTATTTACTATAAAAATCCCAATTGGCTTTTTCTACAGTAGTACTTAAACGTCCTGCTGCACTATTAAGAGTACTCCATCTTACAAGTGTTTTTAAATCTTCTAATGAAGTTTCTTTTAACAAGGTATTTAAAGCATTTGTATAACGTAATTGTGATACAACAAGGGTATCTACTTTTTTAGTGATACCTAAGTCTTTAATCATCTTATTAAGATTAATAGCCGAAAGCATTTGGTCTGCTTCTGCGATGCTTCTAGGGTTGTTTCTTTTTCTCGCATCACGACGCTCTACTTTGTCAAAACGAGGTTCAGAAAGTTTTGTCTCTAGCGCTAAAACAGTTGCTGCAGCTTGGGTTGCATCTGCTTCGCTATCTCCAAGCATTTGTAGCATTCTGCTAATATGCTTTTTATACTCTTCACGTACTTCTTTAGATTTTTTGTTTTGCTCTAAATAATAATCTCTATCAGGAAGCCCTAAACGTCCTGTGTTTAAGTATACGGCATTTATTGTACTATTGTTGAGGTCTGGGCGAACTCCTAGACCTAAAAATGGATTGGAAACTGAAGCAGTTGACGCTAATACTGTTTGAAGTTCAGTAAGGTTTGTAATACCGTTTATAGCATCTAATGCAGGCTGTAAGGGAGTAAATCCAGCTTTATTTCGCGCAAGCGTATCTAACTTCGTGTCAAAAATAGCAATAGCTTTTGCTTGGTCTGTAGTAGGGCCGTATTTTCCACTTTCTTTTGCTTGAGCCAGTATCTCAAGGACATCTCGGTCTGTATCTTTTCTAAGTACACTAAAACCTCCCCAGCGAACTCTATCTCCAGGGATTTCTGTGTTTTTCATCCAATTTCCATTTACAAAGTTGTAAAAATCTTCTTTAGGATTTACTGTAAGGTCCATATTCTCTAGTGAGATACCAGGTACATTCACTGCAGTTTCTGTTTTAAGAGTAGGAGCACTCTCTTGCTTACAGCCTACTAAACTCAATAAGCATAAACCTTTTGCTACAAGGGATTTAGTTAATTTCATATTTGGGTTGTTTAATTTGTATTGTGTTTCGTAAATAAGTTGTAAAAGATACGAGCTTCTCTTAATTTTTAGTAAGGTTTTTTATATGCGCTTCATCCCATTCTTTTTTGAGAGTCGTTAATGAGCGTACGTGCTCATTAGGAACCGCTATAGACAGTACATAATGCGCTATTTTCCATTGTCCATTTACTTTTTTAAGGACTCCTGAACCTCTGCAAATTCCCATTTGGGTATCTAGGTGTTCGTCAAACCAGGCTAGTTCTTTTTTGGGTGCAATAAAAATAGTGCGTTCTAAGGTCGTAAAAGCCCACGCGCTACCTTTATCAAAATGAGGTTTTGCATACGTTTTAAAATCTTCGTAGCCCCAGTTTTCTGTAGCATCTGTTCCTATAAAATGACTGTTGGGAGTCATTATGTTAAAATAAGCATCAAAATTAGCTTCTGCAGCAGCTTTGTGCCAAGCATTAAGAACGGTATTAACTTCTTCTTTTGAAGAAAGGGAACTCACACTTTTGCACTGTACAAATAGAGTACTTATACCTAGTGTGTAAATAATAAAGACGATTGCTTTCATAACATTAATTGTTCCCAAGTTTAGACAATGTGGTTTGCTCAATATTATTAATATCTAAAGTCTCAGATGTTTCGTTAGCTGCTTTAAGTATCTCTTCGATACTCAAGCTAAAACGCTCGTCTATTTGTAGGTTTAAATCTTGTAATGCATTTTTGCTTCGAACAATAGCGGTAGCAATTCGTTGTGCAGAAGGCTTTGTCTTAACTACTTCATTCTTGAGTACTCTAATTTGAGTTTCTAAGGCAACAAGTCGGGCTTGTATAGGTTGTGTTGTAAGTTGACTAGGAATAACAACCATCTCCTCCTTTTGTTTTTCTTGAAGCGCAGTATAGGTTTTGTCTAATAAATGTGTGTAGTGTCGTGTATGCCCTATAGTTCCTTTTCCTAAACTATTTAAATGTCTTGTTACTTCGTTATAAAACGCCCAATCTTGAGTAACTGCTTTTGCTTTTGGGGTTAATCGTAAATTAGGCTTAAGACCTGTTAGTTTAGGCAGCGGTACCGTATCATAAGAAGCAGTGTTATGTGTAGCCTTTTTTACAGACTTTTCTTCTTTTTTACAACTAAAACAAGTAGTAAACACTATTAAAAAAACGATATAAATACGAGAATTAGCCATAAAAAATTCAACACTAAAGTCACAAAAGTAATTCAAATAGCAATAGACAAGAAAAATTTATGATTAAGTTTGCTTTCGCGAAATTACCTCACCTCGAGGAGCGGGTATAATTATTATGATAAATATATGAAATCAAGAATTCTCATTATAGGTGCCTGTGGGCAAATTGGAACAGAATTAACTGCGACTTTGCGAGCACAATTAGGAGCAGAGCAAGTAATAGCTAGTGATATTAGAGAAGGGAGTGAACAAATGATGAGTCAAGGCCCTTTTGAATTATTAGACGCTACTAATTTTAAGGCTATAGAAACACTAGTTGTAAAGCATAAAATAGACACGGTGTATCTTATGGCTGCTATGCTAAGTGCTACTGCCGAAAAGTTTCCGGCCAAAGCTTGGGAGCTTAATATGAATTCTTTATTTCACGTTCTTAATCTCGCAAAAGAAGGGCAAATAAAAAAAATATTTTGGCCATCTAGTATTGCTGTTTTTGGAAAAACAACACCTAGCAATAACACCCCTCAAATGACGGTTATGGAACCGTCTACAGTATATGGGATTTCTAAACAAGCAGGAGAGCGATGGTGCGAGTATTATTATAATAACTACGGAGTAGATGTAAGAAGCATACGCTATCCGGGTCTTATAAGTTACACAACAAAGCCAGGAGGAGGAACAACAGATTATGCAGTAGATATTTACCACAAGGCTTTGGAGAATGGTAGTTACGATTGCTTTTTAAAAGAAGGTACTACCTTGCCTATGATGTATATGGATGATGCCATAAGAGCAACGATTGCTATTATGAATGCTGAACCAAAGACCCTAAAAATACGATCATCTTATAATCTAGCAGGAGTGAGTTATGCTCCAGAAGAAGTTACTGCAAGTATTCAAAAACACTTGCCTGATTTTAAAATTAACTATACGCCAGATTTTAGACAGGCCATTGCAGATTCTTGGCCAGGAAGTATAGATGATAATGAAGCACGTAAGGATTGGGGTTGGTCTCATAAGTTTGACCTTGATGCGATTACAAAAGTTATGCTTGAAAATCTTAAATCGCGTTATGCGTAATTGTACTTACAATATATGATACAAGATACGTTACATAAAGCAACTTTAGGAGGAGGCTGTTTTTGGTGTGTAGAAGCCGTTATCCAACGACTCAAAGGCGTTTCTGGAGTAGTATCTGGATATGCTGGAGGTACAGTGCCTGGGCACCCTACATATAGAGAAATATGTTCTGGATTAACAGGGCATGCAGAAGTTATTCAATTTAATTTTGACCCTACAATTATAAAGTACGAGGAGATTCTTTCGGTGTTTCTAACAACTCATGACCCAACAACTCTTAATAGGCAAGGAGCAGATGTAGGAACTCAATATAGGTCTGTAATTTTTTGTCACGATGAAGAACAAAAGAGAAAGGCACAAGAGGTAATACAGCGTGTTCAAGAATACTATGACGACCCTATAGTTACCGAAGTTTCATTAGCCCCTACTTTTTATGAAGCTACTCAAGATCATCAGGAATACTATAATGAGAATAGACAGCAAGGGTACTGCAGAGTAGTGATTGACCCAAAGGTTCAGAAGCTTAAAAACCTTTTTGGTCATCTTATGGCTTAGATTGCTTTTAAGGTTTCAGTTTATTTAATCATTATCTCGCAATATAGGCTAGTGTTATTTCATAAAAATAATAATAGATATTGTATATCCGTTTCAGGTTCACTCCCTGTA
>CAZJRA010000139.1:0-4876 GCA_964548335.1 uncultured Flavobacteriaceae bacterium
GTAGGAGAAGCTTTTGATAAAAGTGCAAAATTAATGGGGTTAACCTACCCTGGAGGGCCTCTTATAGATAAGCACGCTGCAATGGGTAACCCAAAAGCTTTTCCTTTTACAAAACCTAGAGTGCCTGGGCTTAACTTTAGTTTTAGTGGGTTTAAAACTCAAGTCTTGTATTTCTTGCAAAATAACACTCAAAAAAATCCTGATTTCATCAAAGAAAATCTTGATGACATTTGCGCGTCTATACAGCATACCATCATTAACATCATTATGGATAAATTAAGCCTTGCGGTAAAACAAACAGGAATTAATCAAATAGCAATAGGTGGTGGCGTTTCTGCTAATAAAGGGATTAGACAAGCATTGAAAGATGCTGAGAAAAACAAAGGTTGGAAAACCTACCTTCCTAAATTTGAATATACCACAGATAATGCCGCAATGATAGGCATTGCAGGCTATTTAACGTATACTCAAAATTCATTAAAAGACACTGCCTTTGTAAACAATGGGGTAAGTGCTCAAAGCAGATTAAAGATATAGTATGCAATTATTTTATAGCGATCATATTACAACAGAAACCACTGCCTATACTTTTACAAGGGAGGAAAGCAAGCATATTATAAAAGTACTACGAAAACAACAAGGAGATTGTATTTATATTACCAACGGAAATGGCTACCTCTTTACCTCTTCTATACTTGATGAGAACCCTAATAAATGTACGGTTACTATAGATAGTTATGAGTATCATAATCCCATTTCTCATTATCTACATATGGCAGTAGCTCCTACAAAGGCCAATGATAGATTTGAATGGTTTCTAGAAAAAGCTACAGAAATGGGTGTCTCAGAAATCACTCCTATCCTATGCGACCACAGTGAACGTAAAGCGATTAAATGGGAACGTTATAATAAGATTATTCAAAGCGCACTTAAACAGTCTTTACAATACCACCTTCCTAAACTCAACCAACTTACAACCTATAAAGAGTTTATGGAAAAAACAAGTGATATAGATGGGGTTAAGTTAATCGCTCATTGTGATGAAGGAAACAAAACGCCTCTTAAAGATACGCTAGTATCTAATACAAAAACGACTATCCTTATTGGGCCTGAAGGAGATTTTTCTAAAAACGAAATCGAAAGTGCCCGCTCTCAAGATTTTAAAGAAGTTACCTTGGGCACTACAAGACTGCGTACAGAAACCGCTGCTTTATGGGCTTGTTGTAATGTATCTATTTTACATTCGTAACAATAGCCCCACCATTTTAACTTACAAATTACTGTTATAATATTATATAACAGCTAATTACCACTGTATTTTACCCAAATAAAAGATTACAAATCATAAGATGCATCTCCCTTTCTAAAGTAGTTGCAAATCGGTAAATTTGATGTTTTGCAAATTTATGAAGGAAACCGACGAAATCATTGAAGTTTACGGTGCTAGAGAGCACAACCTTAAGGATATAGATATTAATATCCCTAGAGAAAAACTAGTAGTGATTACAGGGCTTTCCGGTAGTGGCAAAAGTTCGTTAGCCTTTGATACGATATATGCAGAGGGGCAACGTAGGTATATAGAAACCTTTTCTGCTTATGCAAGACAATTTCTAGGAGGATTAGAACGCCCCGATGTAGATAAAATTCAAGGGCTCTCCCCTGTTATTGCCATAGAGCAAAAAACAACAAGCAAAAGTCCGCGGTCTACTGTAGGGACTATTACAGAGATTTACGATTTTTTAAGACTGCTCTACGCTAGAGCTAGTGACGCATATAGCTTTAATACGGGTGAAAAAATGGTAAGCTATAGCGATGAGCAAATCCAACAGCTTATCACTGAAACCTATAAAGGCAAGCGCATTAACATCTTAGCTCCAGTGATACGATCTCGTAAAGGACATTATCGTGAGTTATTTGAGCAAGTAGCAAAGCAAGGCTTTGTAAAAGTTCGTGTAGATGAAGAAATACTCGATTTAAAGAAAGGGATGAAAGTAGACCGTTACAAAACTCACGATATTGAGATTGTAATAGACAGACTTGCTATTAGTGGCTCAGAAGATGAAGAAAAACGCTTACGCGAAAGCATAAACACCGCGATGTACCACGGCGACGATGTACTTATGGTGATAGAGCATGAAACCAACCAAACTCGCTTTTTTAGTAGAAACCTTATGTGTCCCTCTACAGGAATTTCATACCCTAATCCAGAACCAAATAACTTCTCGTTTAACTCTCCCAAAGGAGCCTGCACTAATTGCAATGGAATAGGAGAATTATATGTTGTAAATGAGAGTAAGATTATTCCAGACACTACTAAGTCTATCAAGAACGGAGGGATAGAACCTCACGGAGCACATAAAAACAATTGGATATTTAAACAATTAGAGCTTATCGCGACTAAGTTTGACTTTAAATTATCTGACCCTATAAGCAAGATTCCTAAAGAAGCCATACAGTTTATATTATACGGAGGAAAAGAAAGCTTTACCAAAGAATCCAAAGACCTAGGAGTTACAAGAAATTATAAAATAGATTTTGAAGGAGTTGCCAATTTTATAGATAACACCTTTAAGTCTAATGAGTCTACCTCGTTAAAACGATGGGCAAAAGAATATATGGATAAAGTCCCTTGTCCAGAATGTAATGGCTCTAGACTTCGCAAAGAGTCCTTGTATTTTAAACTTGTAGAAAAGAGTATTGCAGACCTAGCCTCTATGGATATTTTAGAGCTAAAAGAGTGGTTTAGCAATCTAGACGAACAACTCTCTTCTACACAGCTTAAGATTGCTTCAGAGGTTATAAAAGAAATAAAAACTAGAATACAATTTCTAGTAGATGTGGGACTTACCTACCTTTCACTTAACCGAAGTTCAAAATCATTATCGGGAGGAGAAGCACAGCGTATACGACTTGCAACACAAATAGGTTCTCAGCTAGTAGGTGTTCTTTATATTTTAGATGAACCTAGTATAGGTTTACACCAAAGGGATAACGAAAAACTCATTAATTCACTCACCTCATTACGAGATATAGGCAATTCTGTTATTGTAGTAGAGCACGATAAAGATATGATAGAACGTGCAGACCACGTGATAGATATAGGACCTAGAGCAGGAAAGTATGGAGGAGAAATTATTAGTGAGGGAACTCCTAAAGAGCTCCTCACCCACAGTACCCTTACCTCACAATATCTCAATGGAGAAAGAGAAATTGCAATCCCTGAAAAAAGACGAGAAGGCAACGGTAATTTTATAGAGCTTAAAGGAGCGACAGGTAATAACTTAAAGAATGTTTCTATAAAAATACCATTAGGAAAAATGATTGCCGTTACGGGAGTATCAGGTAGTGGTAAGTCTACATTAATAAATGAGACCCTCTACCCTATTATGAACGCACATTATTACAATGGGGTTAAAAAACCTATGCCGTATAAAAGCATAAAAGGCTTAGACCATTGTGATAAGGTAATAGATATCAATCAATCACCTATTGGACGTACACCACGCTCTAACCCTGCTACCTATACAGGTGCTTTTGGAGAAATTAGAGCCTTGTTTGCCAAAACACCAGAAGCTTTAATACGAGGCTATAAAGCAGGAAGATTTAGTTTTAACGTACAAGGAGGCCGTTGTGAAACCTGTAAAGGAGGCGGATTACGAGTTATTGAAATGAATTTTTTACCCGATGTACAAGTAGAGTGCGAGACCTGCCAAGGAAAACGATTTAATAGAGAAACCTTAGAGATACGATATAAAGGAAAGTCTATATCTGATGTGTTAGAAATGACGATAGAAGATGCTACCAACTTTTTTGAGCATATTCCTAAGATATATCGCAAACTCAAAACTATAAAAGACGTAGGATTAGGTTATATTACACTAGGGCAACAGTCTACTACCCTTTCTGGTGGTGAGGCACAACGTATAAAACTAGCAACAGAGCTTAGCAAAAGGGATACAGGTAATACCTTTTATATACTTGATGAGCCTACAACAGGACTGCATTTTGAAGATATAAGAGTCCTTATGGACGTTTTAAACAAGCTTGTAAATAAGGGCAATACCATTCTTATTATAGAACATAATCTAGATGTGGTCAAAGCCTCAGATTATATTATAGATATTGGGTATGAAGGCGGTAAAGGTGGTGGTCAAGTTATTGCAAAAGGAACACCAGAACAGCTTATAAAAGATAAAAAAAGTCATACGGCACGATTTTTAAAAAAGGAAATACAAGAACAACTAGCGAGAGCATAAAAACAAGAAATTATGAGAAACGAGAATAGACATAAAGGATGGAATGAAATAAAAACAAACGATTCTTGGGCCATTTTTAAGATTGTAGGAGAGTTTGTAAACGGATTCGAAAAAATGAGCAAAATAGGACCTTGTGTTTCTATTTTTGGAAGTGCTCGTACTAAAGAAGAAGACCCAAATTATAAACTATCTGTTGAGATTGCTAGTAAAATTGCAGATAATGGGTATGGCGTTATTACAGGGGGTGGCCCAGGTATTATGGAAGCAGGTAATAAAGGAGCTCATTTAGCAGGAGGTACTTCTGTAGGTCTTAATATAGACTTACCTTTTGAACAACACGACAACCCTTATATAGACAGTGATAAAAGCCTAGATTTTGATTACTTCTTCGTAAGAAAAGTAATGTTTGTAAAGTATTCACAAGGCTTTGTTGTAATGCCAGGAGGTTTTGGAACTTTAGATGAACTTTTTGAGGCTATTACACTTATCCAAACGCATAAAATGCAAAAATTTCCTATCATTCTTGTAGGTACAGAGGTTTGGGGGGGACTTATGGATTGGATTAGGAATACACTTAGAGATAAGTACAAGACTATTAGCCCAGAAGATATAGACCTTAT
>CAZJRA010000140.1:0-4834 GCA_964548335.1 uncultured Flavobacteriaceae bacterium
CTATTGTGTTGTCTAGAGTAATATTTGAAGAAACTAATTTTTATAGAAAGCGCTTAACTGCTGTTTTTAGATACTTTGTTGTGAGTTTTTTATAGAAAACTTTAAAGTCTTTTATCATTCCCTTAACAGCAAGAGCATTTTCAATTTGTATTTTTGAACCTTTCAAAGTAACAGATGCAATTAGTTATAGATGTAGGGAATACAAGAGTGAAAGCTGCAGTTTTTAAAAAAACAGTGCTTGAGCAATTGGTGGTTATAGATAAAGACAAGTTTAGTTCTCAAATAGGCGATTTTGTAGAGAATTTTTCAGTTAAAAAGGCGATTATTTCTTCTGTAGGAAGACTTACAGAAGCACAAAGGCGTTCGGTACAACTTAGGTTTCCCACCACCTTATTGTCTCATACAACTCCTGTGCCTTTTAAAAACCTATACGCAACGCCTTCTACTTTAGGCGTAGATAGAATTGGATTAATGGCTGCTTTCGCGAAAGCGTATCCTAATAAATCCGGATTAGTTATAGATGCAGGTTCGTGTATTACGTATGATTTTATAAATGCAAGAGGCGAATATATAGGAGGAGCTATTTCACCAGGAATTAGATTGCGATATGAAGCGATGCACAACTATACGGCAAAGCTTCCGTTATTAAAAATAACAGACGTGTATAGTTTAATAGGAGAGTCTACAGAGACAGCAATGCACTCAGGAGTTATTAATGGGGTGATACAGGAGATAGAGGGTGTTATTGAGCAATATAAAAAGGAACATAATATAGATGTTATTGTAATTACAGGGGGAGATGGAGAATTCTTGTCAAAGCGATTAAAAAATAGCATCTTTGCGCACTCTAATTTTTTACTGGAGGGCTTAAATTATATTTTAACACAAATAGATGATTAAAAAAATTGTAATCTTAGCAGCGCTCGTCTTTGCTTGTGTGGTACAAGCACAACAAGGTGGTACCTCTTCGCCATATTCATTTTTTGGAATAGGGCTTCAGCAATTTAAAGGGACAGTAGAGAATAGAGCTATGGGGGGAATGAGCCTTTATAGTGATAGTCTACACCTTAATATCATTAACCCCGCACAATTAGGAAAGCTACGTTTTGTGAACTTCACATTTGGAGGAAACCATACTGCTACAACTTTAAAAGAAACGGGTAATGAGAGTAATGCCACAGATACGACCTTTGATTATTTTGCATTAGGTTTTCCGGTGTCTAAAAAAGGAGCAGTAAGCTTTGGGTTAATGCCTTGGAGTACGGTAGGGTATGATATAAACGACTCAAGTGCAGAGGCAGTTAATACCTTTGCTGGGATTGGTGGTGTTAATAGACTTTTCTTGTCTTCGGGATATGAAATTGCAAAAGGACTACATGTAGGGGCTACAGCAGCCTATTATTTTGGAAATATACAGAATGAAGCTGTGCGAACACAGGATCAGGTTGAGTTAAGTACACTAGAAGAGAATCGAACAGATTTTTCAGGTTTAGCTTGGGAGTTTGGAGCGCAATATGAGACAATGATATCTGATAAGCTAGAGCTTCGTTCTTCTATACAATACAATACGGATTCTACAATCTCTGCAGAAAATTCGAGATCAATATCAACGGTTGTTTTTGATAGCTTTGAGATCCCTACAGAGCTAGCTACAGCAGATGGACTTTTACAAGAAAGTGATTTTAGATTGCCGTGATGTGGGGTGTTAGGGTTGGGAATAGGTATGCCAAATAAATGCTTTTTTGGAGGGGAATTAGAAAGTTGTGAGACGAGTAACTGCTTTAATAATTGTTTTAGAACAGAGGGAGTTGATTTTGTAGACTCAACGGCATTTCGAGCAGGAGGTTTATATATTCCTAACTATAGCTCTGTTACGAGTTATTTTGAACGTGTTACTTATAGGGCTGGATTTAGATATGAAGAACTTGGATTGAGGATTTCTGATCAAGATATAAATGAGTTTGGCATATCTTTTGGAGTAGGCCTACCAACCAAGCGAAACATTAGTAATCTTAACCTTACTTTTGAATATGGACAGCGAGGAACTACAGATGCAAATCTAGTTCAAGAAAACTTTTTTAACATAGGAGTGAGTTTGTCTTTAAATGATGTTTGGTTCTTAAAATCAAAATTTAACTAATAGCCTAAAAAACCAAGAACAATGATGACTAAAATGACCACACTTTTTACAACGTTAATGCTTCTTATAGGAGTTGTAGGGGTAAACGCTCAGATAAGCGAAGAGTGTATAACTACGGGGTCTGTTTTTAACGAAGCTGCAAAAATCAAGAATTGGGAAGCAGCAAGACCTCATTTTGAAAAATTAAGAAAAGATTGTCCTACTTGGTCACTTGCATTATATCAAAGAGGGGCTAAATTGCTTAAGGCAGATCTTAAAAAAGCAACAGGAGCTCAAAAAACAGCAGTAGCTGAAGATTTAATTTCATTATTAAAAGAAAGAGAACAATATTTTTCTGCAAAGACTGCTAAGGGTAAGAATGCTGCAGATCAGGCTCAGATTATGTTTGATAATAAGATAGGTACCAAGACAGCGCAATTTGAAGCTTTTAAAACAGCTTTTGATATGGATGCTGCATCTATAACAAGTGCAAAAAGTATTTATACAAGATTTAAACTTGCAGTAGATTTATACAAATCTGGAGAGGTTCAGTTACAAGAGGTGTTTGACTTGTATGATGTGACACAAATAAAACTTAATAAGGAAGCATCTAATCTTGATACAAAGCTTCAAGCGCTTAATGATAAAGTAGAAGCTGGAAATACATTATCTTCTAAAGAAGAACGTCGCGTAAAGGCATATGAGACTAATCTTAAGGCATTCGGTATTTTTGGAGGAAGTACTGATGGAGCTTTAGGAGAGTTAGGAAACTGTAGTAACTTGATTCCATTGTATCAAAAGGATTTTGATGCTATGAAGAATGATATTAACTGGATAAGAAAAGCTGCGGGAAGATTAGCAGGGAAAGATTGTACAGATTCTAGCTTATTTCAAAATCTAGTAGTGGAGTTACATAGATTAGAGCCCTCTGCTAAGAGTGCAAAATATCTAGGTATTCTTGCAGGTAAGAAAGGTGATGTTGCAGGAGAGGCAAAATATTATCAAGAATCTATAGATTTAGAAACAGATCCTTTAGAAAGAGCAGATGCTTACTATAGATTAGCAAATAAGGCTAAGAAAGAGGGTAGCTTTGGAAAAGCAAGAGGACTATATGAAAAGGCTTTAGCAGAGAATCCGTCTATGGGAAGATGTTATTTAAACATTGCAGCTATGTATGCATCTAGCGCAAATAACTGTGGAGATAGTGTCTTTAATAAGAGAGCGGTATACTGGTTAGCTGCAAATACGGCAGAGCGTGCAGGACGTGTAAGTCCATCATTAGCTAAAACAGCTAATGGGACTGCAGCTTCTTACAGAGGAAAGGCTCCAGACAAGTCTATGATATTCCAACAAAATAAAGCAGGAACAACTGTAAAGATTGGATGTTGGATAGGACGTAGTGTTAAGGTTCCTACACTATAATGAAAAAAATAACAGCATATAGTATTTACTTAGTCACAGCTTTTGCTGTGACTTTGTTTTTTAGCTGTAAAGGTAAAGGAGAAGAAATTCGTAAATCTCAAATCAAGTCAGACGGGCCTCTCGCAGAAGGGGAGATGATTAATCTAAAGTATATAGATTCGGGTAAAGTAACGACTCATCTTAAAGCTGTTAAAATGCTTAATTATGGCAATGCAGTTTTTCCTTATCAAGAATTTCCAGAAGGGGTTGAGGTGGTATTTATAGATGATAAAAACAAACAAAGTAAAGTTACGTCAGATTATGCCGTGCGTTACGAAAAAACAGGGCTTATTGATTTGCAAAAAAACGTAAAATTAATAACGAGTGACTCCGTTACTCTTAATGCTTCACAACTGTATTGGGATCAAACTAATAACTGGATATTTACAGATCAACCATATCAGATAGTCACTGCAGATGGATCTAATAATGAAGGAGATCTCTTTGATTCTAATAAAGATTTTACAAATTTTGTATCTTTAAATAATGTAAGTAAACAATACGTTAAAGAACCTTCAAAACAATGATGCGATACGCAAAATATACAGAGTGGATTTATGCAGTAGTAGCTGTGCTAGCAGGAATAGAAACCTTTTCAAAATGGAATGATGATAGGAATAAAGCCTATCTCTTTTTATTTTTTACAGCCATAAGTATTGGGATGTTCTTCTTTAGAAGGCATTTCAGAAAAAAATTCGAAAAAAGAAAAAATCCTTAAATGGATGCCTTAAACTTTCAGGTACTTGTTATTGTTGTTTCTTTAATTCTTTCGGCTTTCTTTTCTGGAATGGAAATAGCCTATGTGTCTGCAAATAAGATTCATATTGAGATAGAGAAGAAACAAAAAGATTTTTTATCTAAAATACTCACTAAACTTACTGCCAAACCCTCTAAGTTTATAGCGACTATGTTGTTAGGTAATAACATAGCTCTTGTTGTATATGGTTATTATATGGGGGAGTTGCTACAACACTGGTTTATGGGCTTGCCTTACGGCGAAAATATGAGCTGGATAAAACAATTTGTAACCGAGTTTAGCCTATTAAGTCAGACCATTATATCTACGCTGGTCATTTTACTTACTGCAGAGTTTTTACCAAAAGTGTTTTTTCAGATTTATGCAAATAGACTACTAAAAGTTTTTGCCATACCAGCTTATTTTTTCTACTGGCTGTTTGGTATGTTAAGCACCTTTGTTATTTGGATTTCAGATTTAATCCTTAAACGGTTTTTTAAAACAGAAGGAGATGAGGT
>CAZJRA010000141.1:0-4824 GCA_964548335.1 uncultured Flavobacteriaceae bacterium
CTTATGAGCATCTTGGTCTTGATCAAAAGCAAACAACTGCCCTTTTTCTCCAAGTCTATTTAATATCTCCTTAGAATGACCTCCGCCTCCAAAAGTCACATCTACATAAACTCCATCCGGTCGGATAGCTAAGCCATCTACTGTTTCGTGAAGAAGTACAGGATTATGATATTCCATCTGGCATTTCATTTTGACCCCCCATTACTTCTTCTGCTAATTCTGAAAAATCTAAAGCAGCATCGTCTATCGCTTTTTCATACAATTCCTTATCCCAGATTTCTAGAACATTTATCGCCGCATTTACAACAATCTCTTTTTTTGTACTCGCAAAGGCATGTAAATCCTTTGAGATTAATATCCTTCCAGAACCATCTATATCTACAGGTTTTACACCTGCATTAAAACGACGAATAAATTCATCATTCTTTTTATTAAAACGATTAAGCTTATTTACTTTTTGAGAAATTGCATTCCACTCGCTCATAGGATATAATTCTAGACACTTTTGAAATACAGCGCGTTTTAAAACGAATCCATCTTGCAACACAGGAGCTAATTGCTTTTTAAACGCTTGAGGCAGCATAAGCCTACCCTTGGCGTCTATTTTACATTCATATGTCCCGATGAGAGTAATCACTTTTATTCGTTTAAATACGGTTTACAGTCCAAATATATACTAAAAAACTGCACATTTTACCACTTTACTGCACTTTGTTGATAAGTCACAACATTTTTTAAGGTTATTAACAAAATGGAGGTGAACTGTTTACAACTTCTCTTCACCTCCACATTCAACAAAAAAAGTAGGTAAAAAGAAAGAGAGAAGTAACCTAAAACACTAGACCTCAACCCTACATTTCCCCTATATATTTGAGGTACAGCATTTTTAAATAATACGTGAGTATGAAAACGGAAATACCTATCTTTGTCTTTAAGCGAATGCCTGATTAACCTATGAACTACAATCTCAAAACCAACGGAAAATTCACCTATCTTGAAGAAGGAGAAGGGAGACCTATCATCATTCTTCACGGTCTAATGGGAGGATTGAGTAACTTTGATTCTGTTACGCAACACTTTTCTTCTAATGGATATAAAGTAGTAATTCCTGAATTACCTGTATACAGTGCTCCTCTTATAAAAACAGGGGTTAAACATTTTGCAACTTACCTACAAAAATTTATTGAGGCACAAGGGTACAAAGATGTTATCCTATTAGGTAACTCAATGGGAGGGCATGTAGGTTTATACCACACAAAGCATCATCCAGAAAACACAACTGCTTTAGTTATCACAGGAAGTTCTGGACTTTATGAAAACGCTATGGGGGAAAGTTACCCAAAGAGAGGTGACTATGAATACATAAAAAAGAAGGCTGAAGCCGTTTTTTATGACCCGACCATTGCTACAAAAGAAATTGTAGATGAAGTCTACGACACCGTAAACAACAGGAATAAGCTCATAAAAACCTTAGCTATAGCAAAGAGTGCTATACGACACAATATGGCTAAAGATTTGCCAAAAATGCACACACCTACGTGCATACTTTGGGGCAAACAAGATAGCGTAACACCTCCTGAAGTAGCTGTAGATTTCGAAAAATTACTTCCAGACTCAGACCTTTTTTGGATAGACAAATGTGGTCACGCAGCAATGATGGAACAACCAGACATATTTAATGAGCTACTTTTAGAATGGCTTAAGAAAAGAGGTTTTTAAAAATCTTCCTTGATGAAAATAAAATCTGCTGAGTTTGTTATTAGTAACTCTGAAGTTGCTAAGTGCCCTAACACTCTAATTCCTGAATATGCCTTCATAGGACGTTCTAATGTAGGGAAGTCTTCGCTTATTAATATGCTTACTAGTAGAAAGAGCTTAGCAAAAACCTCTGGAAGACCTGGAAAAACACAACTTATTAATCATTTTTTGATTAACAAAAATTGGCATCTAGTAGATTTACCAGGCTATGGATACGCAAGGGTCTCTAAGAAAGACAAAAAGTATTTTCAGAAATTTATAACAGACTATTTTGAGAGTCGTCGCCAACTTATATCTGCATTTGTTCTTATAGACTCTAGACACGAACCTCAACCTGTGGACACTGAGTTTATGGAATACCTTGGTGAACGACAGATTCCATTCTCTATAATATTTACCAAAGTAGACAAACTTAAACCATTAGCTTTAGAACGTAATATAGAAGCTTACAAAGCCATCCTTCTAGAAACTGCTTGGGAAGACTTCCCTAATTACTTTGTAAGTAGTGCTACAAACGGTGTTGGTCAAAAAGAAATCTTAGGATACATACAGCAGATTAATGATAATCTTACCACTTAAGGTCTTTTAACACTTGCATTAATGCTTCTACAGTAGTAATGTCATTAAAATCTTGAGAAGTAATAATAGATTCCATCACCTCTCCATCTACAATTAAAATAATAGGGAACTCATAAGAAGGCAACCATTTGGAATTATATTCTTTTAAAAATTCGTCCTTATGGTAAAACTCCATAGGAATAGGAAACTCATTTTTAAAATCTTTCCAGATTCGCTTTTCGCGAAAGCTCCCATGAGTTAAAGAACACAAATCACAAGCATACGTTTCGGGCTTTATAATCTTGTGTGCTATATCTAACCAGCTATTTACCATACCTGAGTTAGCATTATACACGAAAAGCAATTTTTTCATAATTATAGAGGATTCAAGAAGCTATCTTCTCGACACTTTAAAAAAAGGAAGAAGTTACTCCTTTACAAGCCCGAGGTTTTCAGAAAAATAATCCGTAAAGTCCTTCATGGTATCTGCCATTTTATCATTACCCGTAGCTCTTCTAAAAGAATCTGTCATCCCTACTAAAGTCTGATGAAAAAATACTTGCATCTCATCTACAGGCATATCTTTTGTCCATAAATCTATACGCACAGATTCTTGATTTTTATGATCCCATAAAGACAATAATACAGCCTTTGCTTCTTCATTTGCAACTCCGCCATCGCGTGCTGTCCAAGCTAATTTTTCTGGAACGCGATTTTCATCAAGCTCTATTGCTATTTTTATATCAGATGTATGTGTCTTCGCCATAATTAAGGTTTGTATTTTGCATTATTAAAAATAGACGTTGCATCTTGAAGAAGCATTGTCTTAATAGAAAAATTATTATTAGCCATATAAGAATCTACAATCTTATAGCCTATATACCGTCCTATCCTACCAGGAGTCTCATTATCTATGTCTAAATAAAATTTTGAAAAAGGTGCTGGATTAATAAAACGCGACGCTAGTTTATGATCTGTACTAAAAAGAAGTTCTTTTCTCACAAAGTACTCCCATATATCAATTTCATTTTCGAGAATAAACGCAAGCTCCTCGTCACTATAAGACAACACTTCGTTTAAAGGAGTTTGACTCAGTAACTGTTTCATTAGGTAGAGTTTCTTTCCCTCGCTAATAAGAAGCTCCATAAACTGGGAAGATCTAGGTGAGGGAGTTTGCGCTTTCGCGAAAGCGTGAGCTGCATCCACAGCTATCTGTTCCTTTCTAAAGTTTTTAGAATTAAACGTAGGGATTCCTTCATAAAAATGATGATCAGATCCCAAATAATTAGACAGAGAAACAAGTAGCAAGTTATTATCTACCCATATTACTTTATTTCTATAATCTACATCTGTTGCAACCATCACCACTTCTGGAACCTTTGTCTTAGGAAAATAATATTTTATATGCTTAAAAAGAAGTTCTAATTGAGCAGAAGTCTCCCCTTCATCTGCAAATACTTTAGACACCTCATCTTCTATTTCTTTTTGCAATGTGTCTTGCATTCTTGCCGTCCAATAAAGATTGTCATAGCGTTCTGAAAAAAAGTAAGGGTACTCTTTTTTTAGATTATCTATATCTGATGGTGTAGATTGAGCTAACACTTTGTCAAACCTTTTGACTTTAAAGTCTATAGCTAGTTTTTCTATCTCTGGATTTACTTTTGAACTATCTGCACAAGACAGTACAGAGAGCACAATACCTAATAAGCACAAAAAATTCTTCATAGGAATACGTATCTTTAAAGTTCTTAAACGATTAAAAATCATTTTCATTTTAATCTAAAGATTTAATTTTACAAAAATACGCTATACATAACTAAACTTAGACACATGCAAACAGATAAAGTAGTAGATCACATTGTAAATTGGTTAAAAGAATATGCTACTCAAGCAGGCATGAATGGATTTGTAATAGGTATAAGCGGCGGGATAGACAGCGGTCTTACCTCAACACTCTGCGCAATGACTGGATTTCCTACTTTATGTATAGAAATGCCTATTCACCAAGCACAAAGCCAAGTAACGAGGGCACAGGAGCATATTGCTCAACTAAAAGAGCGATTTGACAATGTATCTAACATTGAAATTGAGCTTACCGATTTTTTTGAAACCTTTAAAAAAGCTGTTCCCGAAACTACAGAAAATGAACTAACACATTTAAGTCTTGCAAATGCAAGAGCACGTATGCGCATGACTACTTTATATTACTTTGCAGGTCTAAAGAAATATCTTGTGGCAGGCACAGGTAATAAAGTAGAAGATTTTGGTGTTGGGTTTTATACTAAATATGGAGATGGCGGTGTAGATCTTAGCCCTATAGCAGACCTTATGAAATCTGAAGTATACAAGCTTGCGGCAGCAGTAAAAGTACCTTCCAGCATACAAAAAGCCGCTCCTACAGATGGTTTATGGGGTGATGACCGCACAGATGAAGATCAAATAGGTGCTTCTTACGATCAATTAGAATGGGCTATGTTAGAAGATGAAAAAGGGAAAAACGCTACAGAT
>CAZJRA010000142.1:0-4816 GCA_964548335.1 uncultured Flavobacteriaceae bacterium
TTTTCCTCCGAGATTACAGTACCACCTGTAAGTACAGCAATATCTTCTAACATCTACTCGAATACAAAATCATTATCAAAAACAAGTCTGTTTAAAGCGTTTTAAGCTGCTTTCTAATTTTTAGAATCACATTATAGCATAAAGAGGCAAAAGTCAAAGCAAAACACATTAAAATTAAAAACAGTAGTAATTCAATAGATAATATATGTATCTTTTCAGTCCACATTAACTAAAACTAACTTTAAAGATTATCAATTATGAAAAACATTTTTAAATCACTATTAATCGTATTAGTAACCGTATCATTCATGTCTTGTAGTTCCGATGATGATAGTTCCAACAATAGCACAAATGACACTTCAGCTGGATTGGTAGGAACTTGGAATTTGGTCGGGATCAATTATAATGGTGATATAACTACTGAAGTTGCTGGACAATTATTCAGTGTAGATTTAGACGGGGTTGGCGAGAATTTAGATTTTTCGCTAACATTTAGCGATCCAGACGAGTTTATGGGCAGTGGTTCTTTCGACATTATACTTACCACCACAGTTTCAGGAGGACAGACAACCACTGGACCTATATCTGTTGACATACCATCTACTGAAGGGACTTGGGAACAAAATGGTACTATGTTAACTACAGATGAAGATCTTTTAGCTCTTGGAGCTGTAGCTCCTGTAGATAATGAGATTGCTCAACCTCCTCTTGTTATTGAAGAATTAACAGACACTACCTTAATCTTAACGCAAGAGGTTAATCAAGAACGAACAATTGACGGCATCATTGAAACTACATCAATAATTACCGAAGTTACTTTTACTCGCCAATAAAAAATAATAGTTTAAAAAAAAGGGGTGCTTTTGGCACTCCTTTTTTTATGCTTCAATATGTCGCAAGACATAAATAAGTGAAGAATATTTTCCCGTCTTCTTAGCAAAACGATTCGATTTCCATCCGTTTAGAAAGGCTTTAATAAAATTTATCTTTCCATTTTGATACTTTTCTGACAAAAGGGAAACATAATAAGCATCAAAAACCATAGGATGCTTATCGACAAGTTTCAATCCTTTTTCCGCAAAAAGGTCTTGTATTGCTTTCTCAGAAAAATGATATAAGTGTCTAGGCACATCATAAGCCGCCCAATACTTGCCATAATGTTGTGCGTCTTTAGATTCAAAATTAGGTACAGCAACAAATAAAAATCCGTTTTTTTCCAGATGATTCTTAAGCCATATAAGCTGCTCATCTAAATCATATACATGTTCTAATACATGCCACATCGTAATAACATCAAACTCACCCGAAACTTCTTTTAAAGAAGAAGCCACAGCAACTCCTTTTTTTATTGCAAGATCTCTCGCTCCTGAATCAGGCTCTATTCCTTGAACGTTCCAATTGGTTTTTTTTAAATAGGCTGGAAAATCGCCTGTTCCAGTTCCTATATCTAATAAATTACCTTTAGACGGCAAATAGGATGTAAGTAACTGTTGCTTTCGCGAAAGCGTAATCCCTTTTACAAGCTGATATAGTTTTTCAAACAAGCTACGTTTCCCGTCTGTATGAGAAATATAATCTTCGCTTTGGTAATATGAAGGGAGTTTCTCTGGGCTTGGTTTCGGTGAAGTATGATACATTTGCCGTTCTTTATCATACACTAGTGTGAATGATTCGCCCGAAACAGAATGGTCTTTTATCTTCATAGCTTCGTATTGTTTCACGTGAAACATTGTTAATTATCTACCCATATAAACAAGCATCACACTAATATCCGAAGGTGAAACTCCGCTTATTCTTGATGCTTGTGAGATGGTTACAGGGCGTATTTTTGAAAGCTTTTCTGTTGCTTCATAAGACAATGACTTAAGCTTAGTATAGTCAAAGTTTGCAGGGATCTTAATATTTTCAAGTCTGCTTAGCTTATCTGCATTGAGTTTTTCTTTAGCAATATATCCAGAATACTTCACCTTAATCTCGGCTTGTTCTAGCACATCTTTTTCAAGATCGTTCTCTGCAATATAGGCAGCCACTTTATCAAACTGTACCATATCTGAAAGATGTATTTGAGGTCTTGAGAAAACCTTAAACATCTTGTCTGATTGTTTCATTTTAGAAGACCCTCTTTCTTCTAGAATAGGGTTCACATCTTCTGGAGCAATGCTAGTTTTTTCAAAGAAGGTAACAAGATCGTCAGACTGCTGTTTCTTACGCTCCATCGTTATTAAACGTTCTTCAGACGCTAAACCTGCTTTATGAGACAGTGGGGTTAATCGTTCATCTGCATTATCTTGTCTAAGTAACGTACGATACTCTGCTCTGGAAGTAAACATCCTGTAAGGCTCTTCTGTACCTTTTGTGATTAGATCGTCTATTAAAACGCCTATATAAGCCTCATCCCTTCGTAACATAAAAGGATCTTTTTCTACTACCTTAAGATGCGCATTCATTCCAGCCATTAATCCTTGAGAAGCGGCTTCTTCATATCCTGTAGTACCGTTTATCTGACCCGCAAAGAAAAGCCCGCTTACAAGCTTTGTTTCTAGCGAATGTGTTAGCTGTGTAGGAGGGAAATAATCGTACTCTATTGCATAGCCTGGTCTAAAAAACTTTACGTTTTCAAAACCTACTACAGAGCGCAGTGCTTTAAATTGTACATCTTCTGGCAAGGATGTAGAGAAACCATTTACATAAATTTCACAGGTATTCCACCCTTCAGGCTCTATAAACAACTGATGTCTATCCTTGTCTGCAAATCGATTAATCTTATCTTCTATAGAAGGGCAATATCTAGGTCCTAAAGACTTAATCCTCCCATTAAACATAGGGGACCTATCAAAACCTTCCTTAAGTAATTCGTGTACCTCTGGAGAGGTATAGGTCATATGGCAAGGGCGTTGCTCTTTAAGAACAGATGTCTCTTTAGAATAACTAAATTTATCTGGTATAGCATCTCCTGGTTGGATAATCATTTTAGAAAAGTCTAACGACCTACCATCTACTCTAGGAGGCGTTCCCGTCTTCATTCTACCGCTCTCAAAGCCAAGTGCAACTAATTGTTCTGTAATACCTGTTGCGGCTCTCTCCCCTGCTCTTCCTCCACCAAAATTTTTATCACCTATGTGTATGAGTCCGTTTAAGAAAGTGCCATTAGTAAGTACGACACTCTTTCCTTTTATCTCTATACCCAAAGATGTTTTTACTCCTATTACACGATCCTTCTCTATTATCAAACCACTCACCATCTCCTGATAAAAATCTAGATTAGGAGTGCCTTCTAAACGCATTCTCCACTCTTCTGCAAAGCGCATACGATCACTTTGAACCCTTGGGCTCCACATAGCAGGCCCTTTAGATTTATTAAGCATTTTAAACTGTATAGCCGTGAGATCAGAAACAATCCCGCTATATCCCCCCAAAGCATCTATCTCTCTTACTATTTGCCCCTTAGCAATCCCTCCCATGGCAGGGTTACAAGACATTTGAGCAATAGTTTGCAGATTCATTGTAACGAGTAGCGTCTTGCTACCCATATTTGCTGCTGCTGCTGCTGCCTCACAACCTGCGTGACCAGCACCCACAACAATTACATCGTATATATCACTAAACAGGCTCATTGTTTCACGTGGAACATAAGGTTAATAAATTAAGTAATTTGCAAATATACAGCGATAGGACTGCGCTGCCAAGAAAAGTAGAGTTACTGTCTTAGAGCAAGATAGTGATTCTCAAGGGCTCTCATTCTAGTCTTGTCATCATCAGACTTGTCTCCATGACCACAAAAGTGAAGAATACCATGAGCCATTACTCTGTCTAACTCATCAGAAAATGAGACGTTTAAAGTCTGGGCATTCTCCAATACACGCTCTGTAGAAATGTAAATTTCGCCGTTTATAATAGTTCCTTCTGTGTAGTCAAAACTAATAACATCTGTAAGAGTATCGTGATTAAGAAACTCAACATTAATACTATGCAAAAAGTCATCATTACAGAAGACATACCCTAGGTCGCCAACAACTTTATTTTCTGCATTAATAATGCTGCTTAGCCATAAAGATATCTTCTGGTCATCTTCTAAGCTAAAATCGTTTTGATAGGAGAAATCAATCATTGTTGTTTTGAAAATATTCTTGAACTTTTTTCTTATACTTTCCTTTAAGTAACAATGTAGATCTGTTTAAAATTTCAGTGTTATTAAAGTATTTTTTTGCTTTCTCTAAAGGACTGTTTTCTGGATTACGGTATTCCTTTAAGTTTGTAATCCCTTCACGCTTTTCTTCTTGACCTTGTTGAAAAGCGGCCTCCTTAAGTTTTAAAAGCTCGTGTTTAAGTCCAGCCATACGCTCCATTGTTTCATTAGAAAAACCTTGGTCTAACAACTGTTGCTCTACAGCCTTCATGTCTTTTACTAGCTTATCACCTTTATCACCTAAACCTTCTTTTTCTATAGCGTCCTCTAGCTGTTTTCTGAGCTGTTGTTGCTCTTTGTAAATCTCATACAATAAACCTTGCTCGTACTCTTCGTTATTTGGGCCTTTTCCATCTTGGTCTCCATCACCATCACCACTACCGCCTCCTTCTCCACCGCCTCCTTCTTCTCCGCTTTCTCCACCTTCGCCTTCTCCACTTTCTCCTTCCCCTTCACCTTTTTCACCGCCTTCTTCACCTTCACCCTTGCCTTCTTCCCCTTCTCCCTTGCCTTTTTCTCCTTCTCCTTCTCCTTCTCCTTTTCCTTTTTCACCTTCTCCCATCTTCTTATTTAACTCATCTTGACTTTGTATGATGTCTGGAAGTTGCCCCCCTTGTCCTTGTCCTTGTC
>CAZJRA010000143.1:0-4794 GCA_964548335.1 uncultured Flavobacteriaceae bacterium
CTTCTAAACCGTAAAAGTTTTTTGCCATAAGCACAAGCCCCTTTGCCCCTAACTCTTTATACCCACTATAATCTCTTGCTAGTTCTTGCACTTTAACATTAGACCCTGTAAAATCTAACTCCTTATTTTTAAAATAAGCATCATAATACAAGGCTTCGGCAGCTAGTATTCCAGTAGCAATTTCCTTAACCGCAGCATAGGCTGTTTTTGCTCTTGCCTCATCTCCTGTTTCTATAGAAGAACGCGCAATAATTACTTGTGCATCACTTTTAACATCATTCCCTATCTTAGTATTACTAAGTGCTTTTTCTGCATACTTTACAGCTTGCTCATAATCTTTTTGCTCATAGTACGATTTCATTAAGTTAGACTGTGCAAAAATGATGTTTTGCGGAAAGTCTGCTTCTGTTTCTAATCGTTTAAGAACAGGTATTGCTTCTAGATAATCTTTTTGGGTAAGGTGCACCTGCCCTAACCTTGCCAATGCTTGCTCAGTAAACTCAGAACGCTCTTTTGAAATAACAAACTCATAATGAGGAATAGTTTCTGCATAGTCTTCTTTGGCGAAAGCCAATTGCCCCAAATAAAAATGAGCTTGTAAAGTATGTAGTCCCGTAGGGTATTTTTTAAGATAATCTGACATTAATCTTTGTGCTTGACTTGTATTATTAGCTAGATACTGTTGCTCTGCTTGCGTGTACGAAGCATCGTCCAGCTCTGTATCCTCTACATCAATAAAATCTAGTGTACTCACCCATTTCCCATACTCATCTACTTTACCTGAGTCTATGTAAATAAACTTAGCTGTTGTGACTGCCTGTGAGGCCTCTGGTGTTCCTGGAAAGTCTGCTGCTACCTTTTTTAATACACTTAGCGATTTATCAGACTGACCTCCATTGTCATATATAAGCGCTTTCTTAAGCAGGGTTTTAGAAACATAAGAACTCTTAGGTGTCTCACGCACAAGTTCATCATAGGCTGCGATAGCCTTCTCTGTATTGTTTTGAGAAACATATACATTTCCTAATTCGTACAGGACATCGTCACGAAATTTAGAATCTGGAAACTTAGCCGAAAAACCGCTTAATCCTTCAATCTTACTTTCAATTCTTTTTATAAACCCATAACTCATAGATTTCTGAAAAGTAGCATAATCGCTATCTGCTCCTTTAGCTGCAATTACTTTATTATACGCTTCTAGAGCAGGCCAATACTTACTAGATATAAACTGGCTATCGCCTAATCGTAAGTAAGCATCATTTTGTTTTGTTGGCTCCGTTTTAGACTGCGCTACAAATTTTTCAAAATAGCTTACCGCATTTGCATAATCTTTATTTGAAAAATAAGCATATCCCAAATTATAATTAAGCTCACTATACTCTGGAGTAGTGCTTGCTCCTGCGCTATTCATATACTGCTTATATCCTATAATAGCTTCGTTATAATTATTGAGAACATAATCACTTTCTGATAACCAGTAGGTAGCTCTTGTAGTAAACAACTCTTCGTGAGATTCATTTAGTGATTTTTTAAAGAAATCTTTTGCATCTTGATACTTCCCTTCGTTGTAACGTTCTATACCTAAATAAAAAGTCACTTTCTGATAAGCCACCTTATTCTCAAAGCTTTTTGCTCCTTCTAACAATTTAATCGCTTCATTGTAATTCTTAGACGTGATATAAGAATCAATCAATAGTTTTTCTAATTCTTGCTTAGCAGGAGAGTTTGCATACTCTTTAATATAGCTTGTAATCACTTCGGGAACTGAGGTAAAGGCATTTCCTAACTCATAACTAAGCTTTACATAATTAAGCCCTGCATCTTCTTTTATTTTTGCATCAAAATCCATTTCTGAAGCATTTTTAAACGCATTAAAAGCCTCTTGTTTCCTTTCTGTTTTCAAATACGACTCCGCTAAGTGGTAATATGCATTTTGCGCTACAGAGTTGCCTCCATCTATAATCCTATTAAATTCATTAATAGCACTCTTGTAATCACCCTGCTTATAATAAGCATATCCTAATTGGTAATAATCTGTATTACTCCATTTCCCTTTCTTCCCTTTATAATTCTTAAGATATGGTAAAGCCTCTGCATATTGTTTTAAGTTAAAATAACTTTCGCCTATAATCTTATTGAGTTCTGACTTTTCTTTTGCATTAGCACTTCCTAACTGAGATTTACCTTCATCTATTGCTGCTTGAAACTTTCCCGATTTAAAATTAAGGTCAGCCTTAAAATAAGCAAGTTCCCCTTTGTAGCTCTCTTCTTCTGTTTCGGCTTGTTCAAAAAGTTCATTTGCCTCCTCATAGTTATCGCCTTCGTACGCCATAAACCCTAAATAATATTTTGCCTGAGCCCCATATTTTTTAGAGCCACGTACTTTATCCAGATGTTTTTTTGCCTTATCAAATTCCTTTTTCTTAAAATAACTGTAGCCATTATTAAAGTTATATCGTTCTAGAGCCGCACTAGACAAACTCTTATTATCTACACGCTCATACCATTTTCTAGATTGAGAATAATCTCCATTATCAAAATAATATTCTGCCACATTCAAAAAAGCAGAATTACGTTTTGTGCTAGACGGATACTCTTCTACAAACTTTAGCATTAGGTTATCTGCTCCTTTCTGGCCTAAACGTACCGCTGCATCTGCAATATAATAAGCACAATCCCCTTGTATGGTAACATCTTTAACTTCATCTTTTACATTCTGAAACAAGACTTGTGAAGCTAAATACTGCTCGTTATTATACAAACTTAAAGCAGATACATACTTAGACACATCACTTGTATATATCGCAGATTGTTGACCATAACTAGCTGTCACACACAAGAACCCTACACAGAGTAACTTAAAAAATTTATGCATAATGATAGATTTTCTTGAATTATAATATTTGAATTACGCTTTCGCGAAAGCGCTACCTTCTCTCTCAAAGATACTTCTCTTACAATACCATAACGGCAGAATACTTATTTAATTACAGTGAGTTTTGAAAAGGAAATTAACAATTAAAAACACGCCTAAAACCCCTTGCAAAAGGGCATTAAATCTTCTTTTCCTCATTATAAAAACTTTTAATATCTGTTTTAACCAAACAAAAAAGCTGTTAATAAAACACATAGAAAAGACAGTCCAACAGATACCCATCTCCATTATTTCTAGTATTTTTAAATCGTAAACCTTTTTTTATGTCATCACCTGTATTACAACTACAAGAAGCCGCTATTTACCAAAGAGACAACCTTGTATTATCAGACGTTAATGTAGCTATACATCCTGGAGATTTTGTTTATCTTATAGGTAAAACAGGCTCAGGGAAAAGTAGTTTTATGAAAACGCTTTATGGAGATTTGCCACTATCTGAGGGGAAAGGAGAGATTGTAGGCTTTGATTTAAATGGCTTAGAAGAAAAACAAATTCCATTTTTAAGAAGAAAACTAGGTGTTGTATTTCAAGACTTTAAACTTCTTAATGACCGAACGATTTCAGATAATTTATTTTTTGTTTTAAAAGCAACCGGATGGAAAGACAAAAAAGAATGCCAGACTAAAATCGAAGAGGTACTTGATAAAGTAGGAATGAAAAGTAAAGGTTTTAAGTACCCTTATCAGCTATCTGGCGGCGAGCAACAACGTGTTGCTATTGCTCGTGCTTTATTAAATGACCCAGAGCTTATTCTTGCAGATGAGCCTACAGGGAACCTAGACCCACAAACTAGTGTAGAGGTTATGGAACTTTTACAAGAGATTAATAAAAACGGGAATACTATATTAATGGCTACTCATGATTATGCACTCATTCTTAAATATCCATCTAAGACATTAAAATGTGAAGGAAATAAAATTTTTGAGGTAGTACAGAGAACTGTATAATCGTATAGATTTTACCTAAACCTCATCCCTTTTTTAGCGTATTTTAGCGATTGCTTATGCTTTCTATACTAATTCCTACATATAATTATGACTGCACTGATTTACTAAAACAACTTGTAAAACAGTCTTTATCCAGCGTCTTACCTATAGAAATTATGGTATGTGACGATGCCTCGACTCATATCACTCAAAAAAAAATAGTTTCGGAGTATTGCTTACAGCATAATCTGACATACATAGAAAACAATAACAATCTAGGCAGAACAGCGACTCGCAATAAGCTTGCTCAAAAAGCGCAATATGATTGGCTTCTCTTTTTAGATTCAGATGTGCTTATAGAAAATGTGAATTTTGTTCAAGATTATATTCATCTTTTACAAGAGCAATATCCAGTAATTTCTGGAGGCACTACTTACAGCACTACAAAACCTAAGGGTAAAGAGTTACGATGGAAATATGGAGTATATAGAGAAGCTAAAAATGCTAAACAAAGGATGAAAAACCCCCATTTTATCATCTCTCAAAACCTACTAATTAAAAAAGAAGTATTTCTAGAAATCAACCCTCTAGAAAGTAGGCGATATGGATTAGATAATTTATTCTCTTATCAATTACAACACCGTAATTATACCGTATTACATAGTGACAACCCCATAGTTCATTACGGTTTAGAAGACAACAAAGTATTCCTAAAAAAATCTATAGAAGCGATTGAAACCTTAATTCATTTTGAAAAGGAAAAACGTATGGGAGAAGGTTTTACTAGTCTTCAAAAAAGTTATCTCAAACTTAAAAGAACCAAAACTAAAGGCTTATTTATTTTCATAGTAAGCCCCTTTATTAGTATCATTAAAAAGAACTTAATAGGTAGTAATCCTTCATTGTTCTTGTTTGACTTATACCGTCTTAATA
>CAZJRA010000144.1:0-4769 GCA_964548335.1 uncultured Flavobacteriaceae bacterium
ATCCAACTCAATATCTAAGTAAAAAGGTCTTCCTGTCTCTAGCAAATCTGCCGTGTTCTCTCCGTGACATTGGATTGATTTTATGGTAACTAAACCCGTTCCTTTCCTATAATCTAAGTTTTTTAACCCTTGACTGTTTTCTACACCCTGGCTCATGTAAAACTCTAGAGACTTTGCAACCTCTCCATCGTAGGCCATCATACCTTTTTCCATTACAATGGCTCGTGTACACAAACTACGTATGGATGCCATATTATGACTCACAAAAAGTACGGTCCTCCCACTTGTATTTGAGATATCTTGCATTTTCCCAATTGCCTTTTTTTGAAACTCTGCATCTCCTACAGCCAGCACCTCATCTACTACCAAAATATCTGGTTCTAAAAAAGCTGCTACTGCAAACCCTAAGCGTACTCTCATCCCACTAGAGTAACGTTTTACAGGAGTATCTATATACATCTGACAACCCGAAAAATCTATAATCTCATCAATCTTACTGGCGATCTCTGCTTTTGTCATCCCCAAGATGGCACCGTTAAGATATATATTTTCTCGTCCTGTTAGTTCAGGATGCATACCAGTACCTACTTCTAGAAGACTGGCAATCCTTCCCTTACTTTTAATATTGCCCATAGTAGGGCTTGTAACTCTGGAAAGGATTTTTAATAAAGTAGATTTACCTGCGCCATTCTTCCCTATAATTCCTAAAATTTCTCCTCGCTTTACCTCAAAGTTAATATCCTGTAACGCCCATACATAATCAGAGCTTGCCTTTTCACTACGATCATTTACTGCTCCTACTTTTAAATAAGGATCTTCCTTGCCTCGTATTTTATGCCAAAGTCTATTAATATCATGACTTAGAGTGCCTGTACCCACCAGCCCTAAACGGTATTGTTTAGAAATATTCTCTACTTTTAATATAACATCACTCATAGTCTATGTTGCTGGAAATGCTTTTAGTAATCCTTCTTGTACTTGTTTAAGAATACTGGTCTCAATTACACTTGGGTACTTTAAAAATAAATCATCTACTTGCGTTTCTGTGAGACTCTCGTTTACCAAGCCCCCTGTATATGGCTTTATCCCTACTGATAAAAAATAGTCTTCAAACTTAACATTATCACCACTTAATTTATCTGAGAATCGCACCCATATCGCGGGTATACCATAGGCCTGAGCCACAATAACTCCATGCAAACTAGAACTAATGATTCGATCACAGGCCTTTATTTCGTCTGTGGTTTTAAGAGCATCTGCGGTTAGTAAATCAATTATTTGTACTTGCTCATCATTTTCATACCAAGCCTGTACTTTATCATAATCTACATAATGTGGTATAATTCCCAATTTATGCTTTTTTTTTGCATTACTCTTATAAAAATGAGGAAGCAGCAATGCAGGGTCGCCATATACTTCCGGACAAGAATATCCGAGTTCTAGTATACGCTTTCGCGAAAGCGGCCCTCTAACCGCCATAAAATGTGCATTAGAAAAAACACTATCTCGCGATATAATGCCGCTACCCCAGACCTGTGCTTTAGGTTGAGTATAGGTCATAATACTCCCTATAGCCATAAGATACCTACGCTGCCTAACAAACCAGGATTTTTGCGCCTTTGGAGCATTATAAAATTGTACTGCACTACCACTTACTCGTGCTACAATATAGATAGACAAAAGGTCTCCATAGTTTTCCTTAGGCTTGTTTTCAAACACCTTAGATGACCAAAAAAATAAAGGAATAGCTTTGCTCATTATACGGTGTCGATAAATGTTTTTTCGGTTTTATTAAATACGGCTAAACCTATTAAAAAGACAACTAGTGTGCTGCCCAGTTGTAACAATAAGTGTTGCATATTAATTCCTTGGCCAATACCTAATAATAAATTGCGATACCCATCAATAATGTGTGCTAAAGGGTTGTACTTTATAATCCAATAATATTCAGGCATTTTTCGTTGCGCCTCCTGTAATGGATACATCACTGCACTTATATACATAACAAGGCTTAATCCAAAAGAAATTAATATACTCAGATCTCGGTATTTTGTAGTTAAGGCACTAAAAGTCATCCCTAAACCCACAGAGAGTAATATTATCATTAAAACATAAATTGGAAATGCAAAAACCCATTGAGAAGGGCTCACTTCTACGCCTTGACCTCTATATACCAAGAGCGCTACTATGAAAATAAAAAGCTGTATCCCAAACTTAAGCAACTCTGAAATAGACTTACTTAAAGGCATTATGACTCTAGGGAAGTATACCTTCCCAAACAAGGATGCATTCGTTTTAAAGGTATTAGATGTATTATTTAAGCCTTCTTTAAAGTAATTCCATAACGTAACTCCTGCTAGATTAAAAAGAAAAGCAGGAATTGTATCTGTATCAACACCTCCTATTTTATTAAAAACTAATGTAAATATCAGACTTGTAAAGATGGGTTGTATAAAAAACCACAAAGGACCAAGAATAGTTTGTTTATATACGGTAGCAATATCCCTTTTCACAAATAATAACAGTAAATCTCTGTAGCGCCATATCTCTTTAAAATTAAAATCTATAAGTGCTCCTTTAGGCTTGATTTCATACAACCAATCTTCTGACTCATCCTTCATCATAGCTACTAATTTACCTTATTATCTAGACTTAAAAATATTTAGCTTACTCAGTGTTCTTTGTAATAAGCTTCTCTTTTTCTTTATGTTTTCATGATAACCGTAATTACCATAACCGTAGCCATAACCATAACCGTAACCGTAACCATATGCTCCTTTGGCCTTAAAGTAATTAAGCACAAAACTTACATTCTTAACTTCACTACTCTTATAACGATCGTTTATCATACGTAACATAGCTTTTTTAGTATACCCTTGACGTATCATATATAAAGAAGCGTCTACATAAGGCATTAATTCAAAAGCGTCAGATACAAGACCTAGAGGAGGGGTGTCTAATATTACGTAGTCATATTCCTTTTTTAGTTCTTCGATAAAAGTTTTCATACGATCACCTATAATTAACTCCGCAGGATTAGGAGGAATAGGCCCTGAGAGTATAAGGTCTAAATGTTCAATTCCAGAAGGTTGTTTAATTTCTTCTAAATCACTCTCTTCTATCAAATAATTTACAACCCCTTTATCGTTGGTTATTTCAAAATCATCAAAAATCTTAGGCTTCCTTAAATCTAGTCCAACAAGTACTGTTTTCTTTTCGCTTAAAGCAAAAACAGACGCTAAGTTTATAGAGGTAAATGTCTTTCCTTCTCCACTCACAGAAGAGGTTACTAGAACCGTTTTTGCTCCTTTAATATTCTGTTTTTTATATATAAATTGAAGACTCGATCGTAAACCCCTAAAAGCTTCTGCCATCGTAGAGCGTGGATGATCTCGTACTAACAAACTGTTTTTATGATCACTTTTTCCTATAACTCCTAAAACAGGTATACTAGATAATTTTTTAATCTCTTCTGGGCTGCCAATTTTTGTATCAAAAAACACTAACAAGAAAACAACAATTAAAGGTAAAACACCTCCTATTACTGCTGCAATAACGTTATTAAGTTTATTATTTGGACCTATCTGCCCTCCTCCCACATCTTTTGCTTCGTCTATAAACACTATATCAGATACATTAGATGCTTTTATAATAGAAGCTTCTCCTCTTTTAGACAAATATAAGTTTACGGCTTCTTGACTTAAACTAAAACGCCTTTCAATCTCTGCTAATTCTTGTTCCTCCTTAGGTAAACGTCTTAAATCTGCTTCTGTTTTAATAATATCTTGTTCTACATTTCTAAGCTGGCTAGTTATAATAGATTTAGACGATTTAATATTCTCTAATAGCACAGATTTTTCTGCATCTATATTTCTATCAAGTTCTGAAAAAATAGGATTACCCTCCTTTGCACTGTATCGTAAATTACTACGTTCTACAGAGAGACTAATAATTTTAGCGACCCCATTAGCAATGCTTCCTTCTGTAATACCTGAGACCGATGGTGCTGGCACATCACGATAATCAGTTCTAGTAAGCAAATACTTCTCCAATCCGTCATAATAAGATAGTTGCGCTAGATAAGCATCCTTTTGAGAGTCAAATATTTGTAATCTTTCAGTAATTGTTTCAGCATTTCCTTCTAAAGCTACATCTGCATTTCTATTCTTAAAAGCACTTAACTCACTAAGAACATCTTTTAACTCTGCATTACGGACTGTTAAACTACTATCTATAAATTTAATAGTTTTCGTTGCAAATAAGTTTTTACGTTCTAATTGATCCTTTATTCTAACATGAACAGATGCATTTAAAAAATCGACTAAGCGACGTTTATTAGTTCCGGTTTTTTTCAGCTCTAAAATAGAAGACCCTTTAGGTGTTTGAACAACAGAAATCCCTTTATAACGCTTTACAGTAGTATCAAAACTTCCGAAAGAAACAAAATATTCTGTTCCTTCTTTAGGCAACACATCTGTCTTATCAATAATAGCACGCAAGAAAGGTTCATCTATAGTATCTCCTATCTTATATCTCTTTACAAATTCATTTGTTGGTGCAGGTACCGTACTACTCTTATTTGCCTTGTAATTAAAAACAGTCGCTTGTCCTCCACTAAATGGAATCCTAAATTCTAATTGTTGGTTTCCTAAGTCTTTAACAGTTATTCTAGTATTATACAACTGCCCATGATCTTCCTTCACTCTTAGTTTAAAAGGCGTATATCCGTATATATCTTCTATTTGATATTTTCCTTGTTTTTGTTAATT
>CAZJRA010000145.1:0-4737 GCA_964548335.1 uncultured Flavobacteriaceae bacterium
TATATTTTTTGCAAGCAAAAAACCCCGCCATTTGGATAGCAGTTATAACGCCAGGAGCTATACTTTAAATTTAGTCATCTCATAAGTCATAAAAAACGTATAAATTAGTAGCTTCAATATAAAAAGGAATTACAAAATAAATCTTCCTTAAACCTAATATCAAAGTAATTAGATAAATAAAAAAAACTATGGAAAGTATTATTTCATTTTTAGGAAGCATTACTTGGTGGGGATGGATACTCCTAGTACTTATTATTATCGCTATACGGGATATCTTACAACCTAAGCATACCATAATGCATAACTTCCCCTTACTAGGTCACGTGCGCTATATGCTAGAAAGTATAGGTCCAGAAATGAGACAGTATTTTGTAGCAAACAACCGAGAAGAACTTCCTTTTAACCGTATTGAACGTGGTTGGGTGTACGCCAGTGCAAAAAATGAAAACAATTACGAAGGTTTTGGTACAGACAGAGACATACACGCACATCATCATATCTTTATAAATAATGCGATGATGCCTTATAGACTTCCAGAAAACCACCCTAACAAGATTGATAAAAGCTTTTTGCCTTGTGCAAAAGTAATGGGAGCTTATCATAAACGCCGTAAACCTTATAGACCTGCCTCTATTATTAATGTAAGCGCTATGAGTTTTGGTTCGCTAAGTGCAAAAGCCATAGACTCCCTTAACAAAGGAGTACAAATAGCAGGTGCGTATCATAATACCGGAGAAGGTGGACTGTCTCCTTATCATAGTAATGGTGGCGATGTGGTTTTTCATTTTGGGACGGGGTACTTTGGGGTGCGAGCACAGGATGGAGGCTTCTCTATGGAGAAAATGATTAAGCTTGTAGAAGACAATCCCTTTATAAGAGCTATAGAAGTAAAACTTTCTCAAGGCGCTAAACCTGGAAAAGGAGGCGTACTACCTGGAGCAAAAATAACGCCTGAGATTGCTAAAATACGAGGTGTAGAAGTTGGAAAAACAGTACTCTCCCCTCCTACTCATAAAGCGTTTTCTAACGTTCCAGAACTCGTAGGTTTTATAGAAGACATTGCAGAAGCCACTGGATTGCCTGTTGGCATTAAAGCAGCTATAGGTAAACTAGAACAATGGGAAGAGCTTGCAGATATTATGATTGCTACAGGAAAAGGACCTGACTTTATTACCATAGATGGTGGCGAAGGAGGTACAGGTGCTGCTCCTCCTAGTTTTGCAGACCATGTAAGCTTACCGTGGGTTTTTGGGTTTAGTGATTTATATCGTTTATTTCAAGACAAAGGACTTTCCGAGCAAATCGTATTTATAGGTAGTGGCAAGCTAGGATTCCCTGCAAAAGCAGCTATGGCATTTTCTATGGGGGTAGACGTGATTAATGTAGCTAGAGAGGCAATGATGAGTATAGGGTGTATACAAGCTCAAATATGCCATACAAACCGTTGCCCGGCAGGAATAGCAACTCAAAGTAAATGGTTACAAAATGGGATTAATGTACCGCTCAAGTCGGATAGGCTAGCGCAATATTTTAAATCCTTTAGAAAAGAGTTTATAGAAATCACACATGCCGCAGGATACGAGCATCCTTGCCAGTTTACTATGAATGATATAGATATGAATGGTGTAGACCATAATCTCTCTAAAGAAATTTCTAAAACCTATGAGTATCAAAAAACTCCTGTACCATTTAATGGTATGCAGGAACTATATGATTGTATCTATTTAGGAGGTAAAAACAAAAGGGATATGGAAAAAATATAAACACGCTTATACCGTCTTTTAATTCCTGTACGCAAACACCTTTTTTGTAAAAGAGATAAAAATCTGTTACTTTTAACCTATAAAATTACAATCAATGCTTGATAAAATTCTTAACGTCGTACTTCAATTACTTCCTACAATTATAGTAGCAGCCCTAGCCTACTACTTCTTTAAAGAATATACTAAGACTGAAAATGGAAAAAGACGTTTTCTTCTTCACAAAGAAAACCAGAAGACTTCCTTACCATTACGTCTGCAAGCATACGAACGTTTATCGTTATTTTTAGAGCGCATATCTCCAGGAAGCCTATTAACCCGTGTAAAGCCATATAGTGATGATAAAGATGCTTATGAGAAGTTATTATTACAAAATATAGAACAAGAGTTTGAGCATAATCTCACTCAGCAAGTATATGTGACTAACGAGTGTTGGAATATCATACGAACTGCAAAAAATGCTACAATATCTATCATTCGCAAGACCAACATGAGTGATAAAGTACAGGATAGTGACAAACTAAGAGAAGTAATTCTCACAGACCTTATGGACCAACAAGCTCCTACAGATACTGCACTTTCTTTCTTAAAAAGTGAGGTGGCCGAAATCTTAAATGTTTGATACTCTAAGAAAAGGAAATACAATCTTCGCTATTCGATAATTCCCTTCAGGGTTTATTTATTAAGCATACTATTTAGTCAAGTTTAAATACTTTAGATAAGTACGCTTGCTGTTTCTCAGGCAATTTTGTCTGAAGACTTTTTACTTCTTCTTTTATAACATCATCTTCAAGAAGTCTTTTAAGTATTTCTCTTGCGCTTTCGCGAAAGCGCCAAATATGATGCACACTAGCTTCTAATAGATTCTTTAAACTTTCTTCCTCAAACGATTGTATCTGAAAAAGATATCTAAACGCATTTTCTCGTAATTGGAAAGGACGTGAGGGGTCCGTATAGCCTATTAACTCTTTATATCGTTCATTAGCGGTGTTTGGCTTATAATCTGCAGTTGCTAGGCTTAGAGTAAGCCATAGCGTGCGAATATTTCCGTCTGAAAAGCCAAATTGCCCATCCATTTCATCTAATATTTTTTTAAGCTCTTGCCCTTTATTTTGCTCACGTAAACCTATCCAAGACTGCAATAAAACCGTTTCTCGTGTCGTATAACTCTTTTCTTGAGTAAGGCTTTGTAACGTTTCTATACCAAAAGTTTCTGTATTAGAAATAGACTGCGCTATAGCTTGTTTCATAAATACATTACCTCCAAGTATAACCGTAGTATATAACTGCTTTACAGCAGCTGTTAAAGGTTCATTCGCTAGTTGGTATACCGCTTCTTGTCCTAAATAATCGTTATTAGATGCAATGGCTGTTTGTAAAGCTTTTTCTTTTTGACTAAAAGGTACGGGATGCAATGCTTGCAACTCAAAATACTGTTTCATAAAAGCACTTTTAGTTAATGACTGCAAGGCATCTTCGGCTTGAAACGCTTTTTGATACAACCATTTTTTACTAAACTCATTTAAGTTTATAGAAGTTACTGCTTGCACTTCTTCCATAAAATGGGTCGTTGTTACATTTTTATACGCATACTTCGTTAGGTAAGTTTTTAGTGCTTTCGCGAAAGCGTCCTCCCCTACCAGCTCTCTTAAGATATGTACTGCCCAAGCTCCTTTTTGATAATACGTAAGACTACTTCCTCCTGCCGCTACTAATTGCTGCCCCTTACCTGCATCGCTTAACTCACGCAACTGCTCTGCACTCTCATAAAGTTTGTAGTAGAAATAATCATCGCCAAAAATTTCACGTTCAGCGAGTAATGCATAATACGTTGCAAAGCCTTCTTGTAGCCAGTGATGGTCGCTCATTGTCTCTGTTACCAAATCTCCAAACCATTGGTGTGCCAACTCGTGCGCATTTACATTTACATAGTTTCTATCTACAAAACCTATCTCGTCTACCACAAAGCTATCTGAGAAAATCGTACAACTCGCGTTTTCCATACCCGCATATAAAAAATCTTTTACAGGCACTTGTTTATACACCTGCCAAGGGTACGGCACCCCTATTTCTTGTTCTAAAAAATCAAAAATTTGTTTGGAGTGACGATAGGTAGACGCTACTTTAAGAGAGTCTTTAGGATAGTAATAATACTCTAAAGGCACTCCAGAAGCTGCGGTTTCTTTTTGTACAGAATACTTTCCAACCGCCAGAGCTACTAAATAGCTTGATATAGGCTGTTTCATGTCAAAATGATAATCTACCACCTTATATTGTTTATTAGGCTCGCTAAGCACACCATTTGTGATAATCGTGTTCTTATGTCTGTCTGAAGATTTGATATCAAACTCAATCTTATCATTCATATCATCTAGGCTAGGTAACCAGTGCGAGGTATATTTGCCTTGTCCTTGTGTCCACACTTGAGACTGTCCCTCATTATCTACAAAATACAAAGCTTGCTTAGGCGTTGCCATATAGTCAAAAGTAGCTGTATACTCTTCTCCTGCTTTAAAATCGCCTTTAAACACAATATGTGTCGGTGTCGCTTCTATCTCAAATGCTTCTGTAGTACTAAGAACTTCCATATTCTTAGCATCTAAAGCAACTTGAGTAGCGTCTTGAAGCATCCTAAAGTCTACCTTTAATTCTCCAAAAACAGAGGCGTCTTCAATATCTAAACCTACTATAGCCTCTATTCTTAAAACATCTACCACAGCTGTTTGCGGAGATATCACTTGAGAATATACACTTCCAAAAACAAGACACAATCCTAAAATAAGTATTCTTTTCATAGACCTTAAAATTAGCAACTTTCTAGCCAAAATAGCGTTTATAAAGATTTTTTACAAGATACTTCTCTTCACAAGAATTGATTATTTTAGCCTTAATGAAACCTAACTTCCTACAAACACCCGTAGACTACCTTAAAGGCGTAGGGCCTAACCGAGCAGACTTGCTACGGTCAGAATTAGGA
>CAZJRA010000146.1:0-4734 GCA_964548335.1 uncultured Flavobacteriaceae bacterium
CAAATAAATTAGTTGTCAAAACATCATATTTCCGCCAGTATTTTCATATTAAAAGTTATTATAGTTAACGTCTGTAACTAATTATGTATTTTAGGCTTAAATAATCAAAGTACACTTACGTGAAAATTAAAAACGACGCACTTATCATAGATGGTATCGATAAAATTATTTTACGTCAACTAATGAAAGACGCTAGAAAACCCATTCTTGAGATTGCTAAAAAAGCAGGGATATCTGGTGCTGCTATTCATCAAAGACTACGTAAACTTGAAAAGTCTGGATTACTTGCAGGGTCAAGCTTTGTAGTAGACCCTAAAGTCTTAGGGTATCGTACAATGGCGTTTATAGGAGTTTACCTAGACAATACGACAAATAATGCTAGAATAATACGACAGCTAGGAGATATCCCAGAAGTAATAGAGTGTCATTATACTACTGGAAATTGGTCTTTGCTTACTAAAATACTCTGTAAGAACAATGAAGATCTTATGAATGTACTTAACAAGAAGATTCAGGCAATAGATGGAGTCTCACGTACAGAAACCTTTATTTCTCTAGATCAACAGATAGATAGGCAGATTAAGATATAAAAGAGGGTCTTTATTAAAAAATTTATGTTTACAACAAAGACCCTCTTAATGGTCTATCATTACTTAATTTTAGAGTTTAATCTCTTTAAATCATTAGGAGCTATACCATATGCTAACAGCTCATGGTCCTCATAAATTATCTCGCCTGTTAGACCATTTATAACATTTATAAATTTCCGACCATTTACCCTCACCCAAGAAAAGGAAAAGAATAAATTTATTTAACAAAAAACTTAACTAGTATTTGAGTTTATGTGTTTTTCACGAAAGCATATAAAAATAAAAACCCACGCTGCTAGCGTGGGTTTCTTATATAAAATTTTCGCGTAAGCAAAAACCAATCTCTGGTATATGAGGTATATTAATACCTGTAATACTCAGGCTTAAATGGCCCTTCTACAGTCACACCAATATACTCTGCTTGATCTGGACGAAGTGTTTCTAACTCAGCTCCAAGACGCGCAAGGTGCAATGCTGCAACTTTCTCATCTAGATGCTTAGGAAGCATATATACTTCATTCTTATAGTTATCACTGTTATTCCAAAGCTCTATTTGTGCTAGTGTCTGGTTTGTAAATGAGTTACTCATTACAAAACTAGGATGTCCGGTTGCACAACCTAAGTTTACTAAGCGACCTTCGGCAAGAACAATAATATCTTTTCCGTCTATGGTATACTTATCAACCTGTGGCTTGATTTCATCCTTTGTTGATCCGTGTGTACTGTTTAACCAAGCCATATCAATTTCATTATCAAAATGACCTATGTTACACACAATTACTTTATCACGCATTGCTTCAAAATGGCGCGCTTGGATAATATCTTTATTACTAGTTGTCGTAATCACAACATCTGCATTACCTACTACTGTTTCTAGTTTCTTAACTTCAAAACCGT
The DNA here is from genome assembly GCA_964548335.1 of uncultured Flavobacteriaceae bacterium. Classification (GTDB taxonomy): domain Bacteria; phylum Bacteroidota; class Bacteroidia; order Flavobacteriales; family Flavobacteriaceae; genus Dokdonia. The sequence continues at coordinate 1,488 of CAZJRA010000146.1, forward strand.
CCATTGCTGCTTGTAAAGCACAAATAGGATCAATCTCTGTAACGGTTACAATAGAACCTGCTCCTTTAAAAGAAGCTGCTGTTCCTTTTCCTACATCACCATATCCACAAACAACCACACGCTTTCCTGCAAGCATTGTATCTGTAGCACGACGTATCGCATCTACTGCACTCTCACGGCATCCGTACTTATTATCAAACTTAGATTTTGTAACAGAATCGTTTACATTAATAGCTGGCATAGGAAGTGTTCCATTTTTCATACGCTCATATAAACGATGTACTCCCGTTGTAGTCTCTTCAGAAAGTCCTTTAATACCCGGCACTAATTCTGGATACCTATCTAATACCATATTCGTAAGATCTCCACCATCATCAAGAATCATGTTAAGTGGTTTACGATCTTCTCCAAAGAAAAGTGTTTGCTCGATACACCAGTCAAATTCTTCTTCATTCATTCCTTTCCAAGCATACACTGGCAATCCCGCTTCTGCAATAGCAGCTGCAGCTTGATCTTGCGTAGAAAAGATGTTACAAGAGCTCCACGTCACCTCTGCGCCTAAAGCTTGTAATGTTTCAATTAAAACAGCTGTTTGTATAGTCATATGCAAACAACCTGCTATACGAGCTCCTTTAAGAGGTTGCTCATCTTTATACTCCTCACGAAGAGACATAAGCCCTGGCATTTCTGCTTCGGCAAGTTTAATTTCTTTACGACCCCAAGCCGCTAAGGAGATATCTTTTACTTTGTACGGTACGTACGGTGCTGTTTTAGTACTCATTTTATTATCTTTGAATTATTGTCCCGATAGCTATCGGGAGTGCAAAATTACGCAATAACTTACACTATACGTGCCTCTTTACAAAACTATAACAGTAAACGACACTACCCGAGTCTATATCTGGAAGATTGATGAGGATTTTAATACGCTTTCGCGAAACATTTCTCTCACAGATCACTGCCGGAAACGAGTAGATGGAATGAAATCCGAATTACACAAACGGGGTTTTATGAGTGTGCGTCATCTCCTTGCTGAAGCAGGGTATACGGATCACGATTTATATTATACTGAGAATGGGAAACCTCATTTAAAAGATGGAAAACACATATCTATCACACATAGTTATACCTTTTCTGCTATTATTGTTAGCACTCAAGCTGTAGGAATAGATATAGAAAAAAAGCGTGATAAAATACTGCGTATTGCTCCCAAGTTTACACCTATAGAAGAGTATCTTACACTCAATAATACTGAGGCAAGAGTGCGCAAACTAACCATCGTTTGGGGAGCTAAGGAGTCTATTTATAAATTATACTCTCAAGAAGGATTGAGTTTTTTAAAGCATATAGATGTTCGAGATTTTAATTTTGAAGACCTAAAAACTACTGCCAAGGTATACTATAACGGAAATCAATCTGAATACGTTCTTGATTTCTTAGAGTTTGAAGGGTTTACTTGCGTGTATGCGCTGTAATGTTTAATTACTACTATCTAAGCATAACGGATAAAGACATTACCATTCTTCACTCCGAAAAATTGAATACACATAACCCTAATAAAAGAAAAAGAGTTTGATACTTTTGTTATTATGTCAATTTTAGAGGCTCTTAAAAATAAAACCCAACTTCTAGCCATACTTATCGATCCAGAAAAGTTTGAGCTAACTCCTGCTTTCGCGAAAGCATATTTAAAAAAACTTCCTCCTCAAACTACGCATATCTTAGTAGGAGGCAGCACCGATCCTGACCAAAAAACAGAAGCCGTTGTACAGCGACTAAAAAAGCACTGCGACTTCCCTATCCTTCTTTTTCCAGGCAGCCACAAACAGATTACAAATACCGCAGATGGTATTCTCTTTCTATCATTACTATCAGGGCGTAACCCAACATACCTCATAGACCAACAGGTAGCTGCAGCCCCTTATCTTTCAAAAACACAGCTAGAAGTTATCCCAACTGGCTACTTATTAATTGACGGAGGGTCACAAACTGCTGTGTCAAGAGTGAGTAATACACGCCCTATATCACAAAAAGATATTTCTACAATTACAGACACCACGCTTGCGGCACAATACATGGGCAAGCAATGTGTATATTTAGAAGCTGGGAGCGGCGCAAAAAACGCTGTATCTAAGGAAATTATAAGGGCAGTTAGAGAAGCTATCAATATTCCTATTATTGTAGGAGGAGGCATCCGGTCTAAGAAACAAATGCAAGATGCATTTTATGCAGGTGCAACTATGGTCGTAATCGGCACGGCTTTTGAAGAAGATAGTTGGAATAAAGTGTTTTAACTCACAATATCTTATTTTTGTTTTTATGAAATATGTTCTTTACTTCTTATTATTGACCTCTGCTCAGACTTGGGCACAAAGCATAACTATTCTTGATGAGCAAACAAAAGACCCTGTCTCGTTTGCAACTATATCTTTTGGTGATGGGCGTGGGACATTTGCTGGAGATGACGGCCGCTTCTCGTTTACTAGTAAAAAATATGCAGATATAGATTCTCTCTTTATCTCATCTATTGGATATCAAGAAAAAGGTTTTTCTACAAAAAATCTGCCTACTACGATACTTCTCTTACAAGAGACTAATCTCCTCTCTGAAGTAGTCATTAGTGCTCCAAAAAGAGGGAAGTTTAAAACAAAAAAAATAAAGCCAGAAACACATCAAGATCTTAATGCTTGTTGGTTACCTACAGTAGAAAGCGAAGTGGCTGTTTTATTTAATCGTATAGATAAGAAATCGTCTAAAATAGCTACGTTACAGTTACCTATAAATGCAGAAGCACAATACAAGTCTAAAGGAAAAGGAAATGTTCCTACCGTATTTAGAATCCAATTTTATGAAAATGATGAAGGAAAGCCAGGGTTACCATTTCCTCACGAAAAAATTACATTTTTAATTAATAATGAAGAAGATAAAATCTTTGAACTAGATATCCTCTCTAAACATATTTTTATACCAGAAAACGGTTTATTTGCCTCTATACAAGTACTTGGATACGCAGATAAAAACGGAAAACTTGCTCAGTCTAAAAAATATCGTGAAGTAAAAACAAAAGCGGGTATTAAAAAAATATCTACTGCTTTTAGACCACTACTCCCTTTTTCTAATGAACGCCCTGAACAAAAAACCTTTGTACGCAGAGTATTTTTAAATAATAAGGAGTGGCAAGTTTTTGATGAGAAATACAATAAAAGTTCTAACCTCATAAAAGGAAACTATCGTAATTATGCCATGG
>CAZJRA010000147.1:0-4729 GCA_964548335.1 uncultured Flavobacteriaceae bacterium
GTAGATGATAAGATGCACGCGCGTTCTATCGGGCCATACTCTTTAATTACGCAACAACCTCTTGGAGGTAAGGCGCAGTTTGGAGGTCAACGTTTTGGAGAGATGGAGGTTTGGGCTCTAGAGGCTTATGGTGCATCAAGCACGCTTCGTGAGATCCTAACTGTTAAATCGGATGACGTAATTGGTCGTGCTAAGACCTATGAAAGTATTGTAAAAGGAGAGCCTATGCCAGAGCCGGGCTTACCAGAATCTTTCAACGTATTGATGCACGAACTTAAAGGACTAGGACTAGACATTCGTCTGGAGGAGTAGTGAGAAAGTAATTGCAGAAAGTGTTTTGAAAAAACGTTTTCGCGAAAGCGTAACCTCTCACATTAAATTAAATAATTTCGACATATATTGAATTATGGCAAGAAATAATGATAATACAACTCAAAAACGCTTTAACAAGATCTCAATTGGTCTTGCCTCTCCTGAATCTATTTTAGGAGCTTCACGTGGTGAAGTATTAAAGCCAGAAACTATTAATTACCGTACGCACAAGCCAGAGCGTGATGGTTTGTTTTGTGAGCGTATTTTTGGGCCTGTAAAGGACTACGAATGTGCTTGTGGAAAATATAAAAGAATACGCTATAAAGGGATCGTTTGTGACCGTTGTGGTGTAGAAGTAACAGAAAAGAAAGTACGTCGTGATCGCGTAGGACACATCTCATTAGTAGTTCCTGTAGCACACATTTGGTACTTTAGAAGTTTACCTAACAAAATAGGTTACTTACTTGGGCTTCCTTCTAAGAAGCTTGATATGATTATTTATTATGAGCGTTATGTGGTAATACAACCAGGTATTGCAAATAATGAAGAAGGAGAGCCAGTACAAAAAATGGACTTCTTAACAGAAGAAGAGTATTTAAATATACTAGATACTTTACCTCAAGAGAACTTATATCTTGATGATTCAGATCCTAATAAATTCATCGCAAAGATGGGTGCAGAGTGTCTTATTGAATTATTAAAGCGTATTGATCTAGATGGTCTTTCTTATGAGTTACGTCATAAGGCAAATAACGAAACGTCTAAGCAACGTAAAACAGAGGCTCTTAAGCGTCTTCAGGTTGTAGAAGCGTTGCGTGATGCAAATAAAAATCGTGAGAACAATCCAGAGTGGATGATAATGAAAGTAGTTCCGGTAATACCACCAGAATTACGTCCATTAGTGCCACTAGATGGAGGACGTTTTGCGACTTCAGATTTAAATGATTTATACCGTCGTGTAATTATACGTAACAATCGTTTAAAGCGATTGATGGAAATTAAAGCACCAGAGGTAATCTTACGTAATGAAAAGCGTATGCTACAGGAATCTGTAGATTCACTTTTTGATAACACACGTAAGTCATCTGCTGTAAAAACAGATAGTAACAGACCATTAAAGTCTCTTTCTGATTCTTTAAAAGGTAAGCAAGGGCGTTTCCGTCAGAACTTACTTGGAAAGCGTGTTGATTATTCTGCACGTTCTGTAATTGTTGTTGGACCAGAACTTAAATTGTTTGAATGTGGTATTCCTAAGGGAATGGCAGCAGAGCTTTATAAGCCTTTCGTTATTCGTAAGTTAATAGAAAGAGGAATTGTAAAGACAGTTAAATCTGCAAAGAAAATTATAGATAAAAAAGAGCCTGTAGTTTGGGATATACTTGAGAACGTTCTTAAAGGGCATCCAGTACTTCTAAACCGTGCCCCTACGCTTCACCGTTTAGGTATACAAGCTTTTCAACCTAAGCTTATAGAAGGTAAGGCAATACAGTTACACCCATTAGTGTGTACAGCATTTAATGCCGATTTTGATGGTGATCAGATGGCGGTGCACTTACCATTAGGACCTGAGGCAATCTTAGAGGCGCAGTTATTAATGCTTGCATCTCACAATATCTTAAACCCTGCAAATGGTGCTCCAGTAACAGTACCATCTCAGGATATGGTATTGGGTCTTTACTATATGACTAAGGCTAGAAAATCTACAAAAGAGTTTCACGTTAAAGGAGAGGGGATTACTTTCTACTCTGCAGAAGAAGCTACCATAGCTTATAACGAGAAGCGTGTAGATATTAACGCAATGATTAAAGTACGTGCGCTAGACTTTAATGAAGAAGGAGAGCTTACGTACCAAGTAATAGATACAACTGTTGGTAGGGTGCTCTTTAATGAAGCAGTACCTCAAGAAGCAGGTTATATCAATGAGGTATTAACTAAGAAATCTTTAAGAGATATTATTGGTAATATCTTAAAAGTAACAAGTGTTCCTCAAACGGCAGAGTTCTTAGATCGCATCAAAACGATGGGGTATGGATATGCATTTAGAGGAGGATTATCGTTCTCATTAGGAGATATTATTATACCAGAAGAAAAGCACGGTATGATTGCTGAGGCTAATACTCAGGTAGATGGTATTATGGGGTCTTATAATATGGGACTTATTACTAATACAGAACGTTACAACCAAGTTATTGACGTATGGACTTCTACCAACGCAACGCTTACAGAGTTGTCTATGAAGCGTATACGTGAAGATCAACAAGGATTTAACTCGGTGTTTATGATGCTTGACTCTGGAGCTCGTGGATCTAAAGAACAGATTCGTCAGCTTACAGGTATGCGTGGTCTGATGGCAAAACCTAAGAAATCTAACGATGGAGGAGGAGCTATTATTGAAAACCCGATTCTTTCTAACTTTAAAGAAGGTCTTTCTATTCTTGAGTACTTTATTTCTACTCACGGTGCGCGTAAAGGACTTGCAGATACGGCCCTTAAAACGGCAGATGCAGGATACTTAACACGTAGACTTGTAGATGTATCTCAGGATGTGATTATTAATAGCACAGACTGTGGTACTTTAAGAGGAGTTGAAGTTTCTGCTCTTAAGAAAAATGAAGAAGTTGTAGAATCTCTTTCTGAGCGTGTAGTTGGGCGTACAGCATTAAATGATGTGATTAATCCATTAACTAATGAAGTAATTGTTGAAGCAGGAGAAGAGATTTCTGATGATATTGCAGCTATAATAGGAGCTGCTCCTATAGAGTCTATAGAAGTGCGATCTGCACTTACTTGTGAGGCAAAAGTAGGAATCTGTGTAAAATGTTACGGTCGTAACCTAGCTACTGGTAAAACAGTACAAATGGGAGAAGCCGTAGGAGTTGTTGCAGCACAATCTATTGGAGAACCAGGTACTCAGCTTACACTTCGTACGTTCCACGTAGGAGGGGTTGCAGGAGGTGTATCTGAAGATTCTAGTGTAGTAGCTAAGTTTGGAGGAAAACTAGAAATAGAAGACCTTAAAACAGTAATGGGAGAAGATAATGAAGGGAACCCTGCAGTTGTTGTAATCTCACGTACTTCTGAAGCTAAAGTAACAGACCCTAAGACTGGAATTACGCTAAGTACAAATCCTATTCCTTATGGATCACAACTTTTTGTAAAGTCAGGAGATAAAGTAAAAGAAGGAGAACTCGTTTGTAAATGGGATCCATTTAACGGAGTAGTAATTTCTGAATTCTCAGGAAATATTAAGTTTGATGGAATTGAGCAAGGTATTACGTACCGTGTAGAGATTGATGAGCAAACAGGTTTCCAAGAAAAAGTGATTTCAGAGTCTAGAGATAAGAAAAAGATTCCTACACTAGTTATTGAGGATAATAAAGGCAATGCTTTACGTTCTTACAACTTACCAGTAGGGGCTCACTTAATGATAGATGATGGTGATAAAGTAAAAGAAGGAAAGATTCTTGTTAAAATACCTCGTAAGTCTGCAAAGGCAGGGGATATTACAGGGGGTCTACCACGTGTAACAGAATTATTTGAAGCGCGTAACCCTTCTAACCCAGCAGTAGTATCTGAGATAGATGGTGTTGTATCTTTTGGTAAGATTAAGCGTGGTAATCGTGAGATTATTATCGAGTCTAAACTAGGAGAGATCAAGAAGTACCTTGTAAAATTATCGAATCAAATTCTTGTTCAAGAAAATGATTACGTAAAAGCAGGTATGCCATTATCTGATGGTTCTGTAACGCCTAACGATATCTTAAATATTAAAGGCCCATCTGCAGTACAGCAATACTTAGTAAATGAAGTACAAGAAGTATATCGTTTACAAGGGGTGAAAATTAATGATAAGCACTTTGAGGTTGTTGTAAGACAAATGATGCGTAAAGTACGAATTCAAGATCCAGGAGATACTATCTTCCTAGAGAATCAATTAGTACATAAAGCAGACTTTATAACTGAAAATGATACTATTTTTGGAATGAAAGTAGTAGAAAATGCAGGAGATTCAGAAGCGCTTAAAGAAGGAATGATTATATCACCTCGCCAGTTAAGAGATGAGAATTCATTATTGCGTAGAGAAGATAAGAATCTTGTAGAAGCTCGCGACGTAACACCAGCAACTGCATCGCCAGTACTACAAGGTATTACAAGAGCATCGCTACAAACTAAATCATTTATCTCTGCAGCTTCTTTCCAAGAGACAACTAAAGTATTAAACGAAGCTGCGGTAAGCGGTAAGGTTGATTCATTAGAAGGGCTTAAAGAAAATGTAATTGTAGGACATAAGATTCCTGCAGGAACAGGTATGCGTCGCTATGATAACATTATCGTAGGAAGCAAAGAAAGCCTAGAGAAAATGGAAAATGAAAAGCAAGAAGTGAACTATAACTAAGATACTTTAAACAGTATATTT